>JAAXHV010000210.1 GCA_012270695.1 Gammaproteobacteria bacterium
AACCAGATCCGCATGAAGATCGGCGTGATGTTCGGCAACCCGGAAACGACTACCGGGGGCAATGCGCTGAAGTTTTATTCATCCGTGCGTATGGAAATCCGCCGGATTGGCGCCATAAAGAAAAATGATGAGGTAGTTGGCAACGAAACCCGTGTCAAGGTGGTCAAAAACAAGGTGGCGCCGCCGTTTAAGGAGACTGTGTTCGATATCCTGTATGGCCGCGGCATATCCCGGGAAGGTGAAATCATCAACCTGGGTGTTCAACATGGCATTATTGAAAAAACCGGCGCCTGGTATGGTCATAATGGTGTGCGGATAGGCCAGGGAAAAGACAACGTGCGCCAATTCCTGCTGGAGCACCCGGAGCTTGCGGCGGAAATTGAGCAGGCGGTAAGAAATAAAGCTCTGCCGCAGACCGTTGCTGCCGAAACCGCGGAGGAGACGCAGGGCTGAGCTACAGTCAAACAGCAGTAATCAGGGAGCAGGCGTTGGACCTTCTCGCCCGGCGCGAGCATTCTGAACAGGAGTTACAACGGAAGTTGCTGGCGCGCGGGTTTGCCCCGGAAACCGTCGGAGAAGTTTTATCAGGTCTTAAAACGGCTGGGATGCAAGATGATGCACGCTACACCGAAGCATACATCCGCAACCGTGTGGCTAAAGGGTTTGGACCGGTGCGGATCTCCCGTGAACTGTACGAGCGCGGCATTACTGAGGAACTGGTAGCGCGGGTGTTGGCTGCAATGCAGATGGATTGGGAGGAGTTGGTCCAGGCAGTTCGGCTGAAGAAATTCGGCCGGCAGGCGCCGGCAGATATCAAGGAGCAGGCAAGACAATCCCGTTTTCTGCAGTATCGCGGCTTTACTTACCAACAAATCCAAAGAGTATTCACTAAAAGCTATTAACGGGCAGGATGAACCATATTAAAGCAAACGACATTCGCCGGCGGTTTTTGGATTATTTCAACCGTCGCGACCACGAAGTGGTGGCAAGCTCTCCCCTGGTGCCGGCCAATGATCCGACGCTGTTATTCACCAATGCCGGTATGGTCCAGTTCAAGGAGGTGTTCCTCGGACTTGAGCAACGCGCCTGTCCGCGCGCGGTAACCGCCCAGCGCTGTGTGCGCGCCGGCGGCAAGCATAACGACCTGGAGAACGTGGGATACACGGCCCGCCACCACACTTTTTTTGAGATGCTGGGCAATTTCAGTTTCGGCGATTATTTCAAGGAACAAGCCATACACTATGCTTGGGAGTTTCTCACGGGGGAGTTGGCCATCCCAGAGGAGAAACTCTGGGTCACCGTGTACCGGGATGATGCCGAAGCGGAGGCCATCTGGTTGCAACAGGTCGGAGTCGACAAAGACCGGTTCAGCCGTTGTGGGGAAAAAGACAACTTCTGGTCGATGGGGGATACGGGACCCTGTGGACCGTGCACTGAGATTTTTTATGACTACGGCGAGACGCTGCCGGGCGGTCCGCCGGGCAGCGCCGACCAGGACAACGACCGCTACGTGGAAATCTGGAACCTCGTGTTTATGGAATTCAACCGCGACACAGAAGGCACATTGCATCCCCTGCCAAGACCGTCCGTCGATACGGGCATGGGCCTGGAACGGGCCGCGGCGCTGTTGCAGGGTGTCCACAACAATTATGAAACGGACTTGTTCCGTCCCCTTGTTGATGCGGTGTGCAACCTGGCGGGCGGACGCACGACAGACCTCGTCTCCACCCGGGTGATTGCCGACCATATCCGTTCCTGTGCTTTTTTAATCGCCGACGGCGTTATCCCGGCCAATGAGGGGAGAGGTTACGTGTTGCGCCGTATCATCCGCCGGGCGTTGCGGCATGGTTCCAAGCTTGGTTTCAACGAACCGTTCTTCTATAAGCTGGTAGATACCCTGGAAGTTGTCATGGGCAGCGCCTGTCCCGAATTGACCAGGGCAAAAGGGTTCGTGACCAACACCTTGAAGCAGGAGGAAGAGCGGTTTTCTGAGACCCTGGAGCAAGGACTTAAGCACCTGGAGACAGCCATCGATACGCTTGCCGCGGATACCATCCCGGGCGATGTCGTCTTCAAGCTTTATGATACCTATGGTTTCCCTGTCGACTTGACAGCCGATATTGCCCGCGAGCGCCGGCTTAAACTGGATTTGACGGGTTTTGAAAAGTCTATGGCGGCGCAGCGCCAACGGGCTCGGGAGGCGAATAAATTTGCCGTGGGAATCTCGGATCTGCCAGATTTGAAAGGACATGCTTCCAGTTTCAAAGGTTATGATTCCCTGCAGGTGAACGGGCAGGTCACGGCTTTGCTGCAGGATAACCAGGTTGTCACGCGGCTGGGGGAGGGCCAGACCGGCGCCGTTGTGCTGGATCAGACCCCGTTCTACGCGGAGTCTGGCGGCCAGGTGGGAGACCGGGGTGAACTGGTTTCGGCTACGGGTGTATTCAGTGTCGACGACACGCAGGCACAGGGTAATGCCCACGTTCACCTGGGCCGGGTAACCAGCGGGGGTTTGCAAACCGGGCAGCAGGTCACTGCACAAGTGGATGCGGCAACGCGAGTCAATACCGTACGCAACCATTCGGCCACACACCTGTTACATGCCGCGTTACGGGAAGTGCTGGGCGATCATGTGACCCAGCAAGGCTCCCTGGTGGCGCCGGACCGCCTGCGTTTTGATTTTTCCCATCACGAACCGGTAGCGGAAGAGCAACTGCTGCGGATTGAACGGCTGGTCAATCGTAACATACTGGAAAATATCGATACTGAAATACGTCTGATGCCCCTGGATGAGGCGCTAAAGTCAGGCGCCATGTCCTTATTCGGTGAAAAATACGACGAACAGGTGCGGGTATTGAATATCGGCGGAGATTTTTCCGTGGAGTTATGCGGCGGTACGCATGTTGCACGTGCCGGAGACATCGGTTTATTCAAACTGGTTGCTGAGACAGGGATTGCCGCGGGAATACGGCGGATTGAGGCGGTCACCGGTCTGGGCGCGTTGGCACTGGTTGAGGCCGAAGAAGCGCAGTTGGCCTCTCTTGCCCGGCTGCTGAAATCCGACCGGGACAAGCTCACGATAAAACTGGAACAGGTACTGGAACGTTCCAGGCGACTGGAGAAGGAGCTGGAACAGGTCAAGGAGAAGATGGCCAGTGAT
>JAAXHV010000211.1 GCA_012270695.1 Gammaproteobacteria bacterium
ACACCCATTAATTCGACAGCAAAAGAAGACACCCATTAATTCGGGGCGATTAATTTGGGACACCCATTTAATCGGCTTAATTTAGCGACTTAATTTAGGACACTGACATAATTATTTTATGGGTGTCCCAAATTCCGCAAATTCCGATTTTATGGATGTCCCGAATTCCTTCCGAATTCCTGAGGAGGAATGGCGGTTTCTGGGGGAATAGTTATAATATCCTGGTCTGAGCTTTTGACGTAACCGTAATCCCTGACGTGAACCGCTTTACTTCCGCTGGCGCAGCCATGTTATGTGGTGANNAACCTGTCCTACGAGATAAATGACACGATCATCATCAAGGACTTGCATCTGGCCGTTAACCCGGGTGAGGTTTTGTATATAGAAGGCGACAATGGCGCCGGCAAAACCATCCTGCTGCGTATTCTCTGTGGCATAGTACAACCTGATTATGGCAATGTTCTGTGGAACAACGAAACCATCACCGACAATATGACGCATTATTGCAGTAACCTGACTTATATCGGACATCTGCCGGGCGTGAAGCACGAATTGACAGCTCTTGAGAATCTGCAATTCCTGTCTTCGTTATCCGGCCTGCCGCCGAAAACGGATTACCTGGAAGCGCTTGAATGGGCCGGATTAGCAGGTTTTGAACACAATCTGGCCGGATATTTGTCTTATGGCCAACAAAGACGCCTGACACTGGCCCGATTGAAGGTTGAGAGTTCCCAGGTCTGGATCCTCGACGAACCCTTCTCAGGACTTGATCAACCCATGATCGAAACACTGAAAATACTCTTTTTGGAACACCTGAGCGGCAGTGGCATGTTGCTTCTGACCAGCCATCAACCGATTGATTTAGCGGAAATGAAATCTTCACGGCTTGTATTAGAGAGTTTTGATTAATGCCCGGTAATAATATGTTTGCTGCCTTGTTGGTCCGCGATTTAAAGATAGCCTGCCGGCATCGCGCTGAAGCTATTTTGCCGTTGATTTTCTTTGTGATTGTCGCCAGCCTGTTTCCCCTGGCCGTCAGCCCGGATCCTGAAGTCCTGAAACAAACAGGGCCCGGTATAATCTGGGTCGCCAGCCTGTTATCCGTCTTGCTGTCGCTACAAAGTCTGTTCCGGACCGACTTTCAGGACGGCTCGATAGAACAGATGTTATTAAGCCCGTATCCGACAACCTTGTTGATATCAGCCAGACTGGTTGCACAATGGTGCATCACCGGCCTGCCACTGATCATCGTGGCGCCATTACTGGGATTTTTATTACACCTCGACAGTCAGGTTATCAAAGTCCTGTTTATATCCCTGCTGCTGGGCGTGCCGTATTTGAATATGGTCGGGACAATCGGTGTAGCGCTGACCATCGGTATAAGACAGGCGGGCGCCCTGCTCTCTCTGCTGGTACTGCCCTTGTATGTTCCCGCGCTGATCTTCGGCAGTCACGCCGTCATGGCGGCGGCCAACCAACAGCCTTACCAGGGACAACTGCTCTGGCTGGCCGCGTTATTGGCGTTGGCCACCACACTGAGTCCGTTTGTAATCGGTTTCGCCCTCAAGCTATCCTGTGCCTACCGGTAGATGAAAAGATAAAGCCCATGTCGGAAAAAAAATCAAACTGGTTGTGGTTCCACAGGATGGCCTCTCCCCATTTCTTTTATATGCTGTCGGGCAGGTTATTACCTTACTGTGCCTTATTGACTGCTTTATTGCTGGCGGCCGGACTGGTTGGCGGCCTGGTCTACGCGCCGGCCGATTATGAACAGGGGGATGGTTTCCGCATCATCTACGTACACGTTCCGTCGGCATGGATGTCGCTGTTCATCTATACCGTGATGGCCTTGAACAGCGCGATCTTTTTAGTCTGGCACATTAAACTGGCGGATATCATTGCCCGCTCCAGTGCTGTAATGGGCGCATCGTATACCTTGTTGACCTTGCTCACCGGCTCGATCTGGGGCAAGCCGATGTGGGGGACCTGGTGGGTCTGGGATGCGCGGCTGACGTCCGAACTGATCCTGTTATTTCTGTACCTGGGTTATATCGGCCTGGTCAGTGCGCTGGATGACCGCCGAATGGCCGGCAAGGCTGCTGCGCTGCTGGCGCTGGTTGGCGCGGTTAACATCCCCATCATTCATTACTCCGTCGTATGGTGGAATACCCTGCACCAACCGGCAAGCATTGCAAAGTTCGCCGCGCCTTCGATCCACATCAGCATGCTGATCCCGTTACTGTGCATGGCAGCGGCATTCATGTTCTTTTACCTCTACGTGCTGTTAATCAATGCCCGGTCGGAACTGCTGGAACAGGAAAAGCGCAGCCAATGGGTGCGGCAACTGGTCACGCCGGCATGATGGAGTTTTTGAGCATGGGCGGTTATGCCGGCTACGTCTGGTCATCCTACGGGATTGCCATGCTGGTATTGTTTCTCAACCTGCTCATATCCCGGCGACGCCATAAATCTGTGTTACGCCGTCTACGGCGGCTGCATAGAGCAGACAGCCAGGCTCGCGAGCATGAGTCCTAAACAAAAACGCCGGTTGTTGACGATTTCCTTCCTGATCATCGGTCTGGGGACCGGGGTCACACTGGTGCTGATGGCGTTGAACGAAAATATCAACCTGTTTTTTACGCCGGCACAAGTGGCCGCCGGTGAAGTGCCGCCCGGTTCGCGCTTTCGGGTTGGCGGCATGGTTGTGCCGGGCAGTGTTGAAAAGGCAAAAGACGATATAACAACATGGTTTAAACTGGCAGACCTGTCCGAACAAGTCCAGTTGCAGTATGCCGGCATCCTGCCTGACCTGTTCCGCGAGGGACAAGGGATAGTGGCAGAGGGAAGATTGAATGAGCAAGGAGTGTTCATCGCAGACCAGGTGTTGGCGAAACACGATGAAAATTATATGCCGCCTGAAGTCGAAGCTGCCCTGAAACCAAAGGATTTCAGCTACTAGAAACCAGCCACAAAATGCTCCCTGAATTAGGACAATTTATTTTAATCCTGGCGCTATCCGTTGCACTGGTACAGGCGGTGGTTCCCGCTCTGGGGTTGCAGCGCGGGCGCAGGGAATGGATCGGACTGGCGCGTCCTGCCGCCTGCCTGCAGTTCTGTCTGGTACTGGGATCATACGGCATATTGACCTATTCATTTATCGTTCATGATTTTTCCGTCCTCTATGTCGCGAATACGTCCAATTCGGAGTTGCCGCTGATGTATCGTATTTCCGGCGTCTGGGGAGCGCATGAAGGCTCCCTGCTGCTATGGGTGTTGATACTCGCCGGCTGGACAGCGGTATTTGCCGCCCGCGGCAACCGCTATCCGGCGTACCTGACAGCGGGTGTAATCTCGGTAATGGGTTGTATCAGCGTCGGTTTTTTATCGTTTACCATCTTCACGTCAAACCCCTTTACCCGGCTTTTCCCGGTTCCTGCAGACGGAGCGGACCTGAACCCGTTATTACAGGACCCGGCCATGGCAATACATCCACCGATGCTGTACCTGGGCTATGTCGGCTTCTCTGTTCCCTTTGCCTTTGCCATCGTGGCGCTGGTACAGGGCAGGCTGGACAGTGCCTGGGCGCGCTGGGTGCGTCCCTGGGCGCTGGCAGCCTGGCTTTGTCTGACTGCGGGCATCACACTGGGTAGCTGGTGGGCCTATTACGAACTGGGTTGGGGCGGCTGGTGGTTCTGGGACCCGGTTGAGAATGCGTCGTTCATGCCCTGGTTAACCGGTACCGCGCTGATCCATTCACTGGCGGTGACGGAAAAGCGCCATGCCTTGCGAAACTGGACGGTGCTGCTTGCCATCATCAGTTTTTCGCTGAGTCTGCTGGGCACGTTTCTGGTCCGTTCCGGCATCCTCACCTCGGTGCATTCCTTTGCCTCCGACCCGGCCCGCGGCATCTTTATCCTGGCGTTTTTAGGCTTGGTCATCGGTGTCTCATTTACGCTGTTTGCAATACGCGCCTGGCAAATGCGCACCGTCACCACGTTCAGGCTGGTCTCCAGGGAAATGGCGCTCCTGGCCAACAGCGTGTTCCTGCTGATCGCCATGCTGACGATTCTGTTGGGGACCTTGTATCCCCTGATCCTGGAAGCCTTGACCGGTGACAAGATCTCCGTGGGTCCGCCTTATTTCAACCTGGTGTTCATCCCGCTCATGGTGCCGATGATCATATTGATGGCCATGGGTCCGTTGACGCGCTGGCGCGAACATTTTTTCTCCGAACTGGCGCAGGTATTACGCATGCCCGCAGTCCTCGCCGTGACCGGCGCCACCCTGGCGGTTTTTCTTCTGCCGGGGCAGGCGACGTTCATGGCCTGGTTTGCCTTGTTACTGGCGTTCTGGGTTATCAACAGCATCTGGGTGACGCTGCAGGGACGTTTGCAGCACGGCCGGAACCTGTGGCACGGACTGAAACGAATCCCCAGGGGATGGTACGGCATGGTCACTGCGCACCTGGGGATAGTCCTGAGCATTATCGGCATCGCCCTGTCCGGCGCCTACAGCCAGGAAATGGATGTGCGTCTGGCGCCGGGGGAGGAACGCACCCTGGGTCCGTATCGGTTTGAGTTTGTGCGGGTGGAAAAGAAACCCGGGCCGAACTACCTGGCCGACGTCGCTACCGTCAGCGTATACAAAGACAGAACACAGGTGCTAACCTTATATCCGGAAAAGCGGCAATACAACGCCAGCGCTAACGTCATGACCGAGGCCTCCATCCATACCAATCTCATACGGGATTTATACGTGTCATTAGGCGATGAAAGAGACCGCGCCGCCGGCGCCTGGACGGTCAGACTCTATTACAAACCCTTTATTTTGTGGATCTGGTTGGGCGGCCTGGTCATGGTAGCAGGCGGACTGCTGGCCGTCACGGACAGGCGTTACCGGACAGTCGCCACCCGGCAGAAACTCAACCCGGGCGCAACTTATGCCGGCACCGCCTGAATCCCGTAGCCGCAGGTCAAAGGCCTGGATTTACCTCACACCGCTGTGTGTTCTGCTGCTTCTCGTCCTGGTGTTCTATTCCGGACTGGGATTGAATCCGCGTCTGGTTCCTTCTCCCTTGATTGGCCGGCCGGTTCCGGAATTTTCATTGCCCAGGCTGAAAGACAGCGACGACGTATTCGTGCAGTCCACCCTGCAACGGGAAGTAAGCCTGTTGAATATCTGGGCAACCTGGTGTGTATCCTGCAGGCAGGAACATCCTACGCTGATGAAAATCGCCGCGAGCGCTGAAGTGCCTGTCTACGGCTTGTTATACAAAGACGAACCTGCCAAGGCCGTGCTATGGCTGCAGAAGCGCGGCGATCCCTACCGGGCCAATGCCGTAGACGCCGACGGCAAAGTAGCTATTGACTGGGGTGTCTATGGCACACCCGAAACGTTTGTTATCGATACTCAGGGGATTATTCGTTACAAACACGTCGGCCCCCTGAGCTGGCATGATTGGGAAACCGTTTTACTACCGCTGATCCAGTCATTGAGAGAGGGCAGCGGCAGCCAGATGTACGGCGATGATAAAGTCTGACCCGCACGAATTGGTAATGAGATATGCGGGCTAATGTATTGCTCATACTGCTGACCGCCTTGTCAGCCTCGGCCCAGATCGTTGATTTTTCATTTGCCTCCAGGGAACAGGAAGCGCGCTTCCGTGATTTGGCAGAACAACTGCGCTGCCTGGTCTGCCAGAACCAGTCTTTGGCGGATTCGAATGCCGAGCTTGCCCAGGACCTGCGCGTTGAGCTGTATGAACAGGTGATTGACGGCAAGTCCGACGAGCATATCCTGGGCTTCATGACGGCTCGATACGGGGAGTTCATCCTGTATAAACCCCGATTATCCGTTAACACCGTCCTGCTCTGGTGCATACCTTTCATCCTCCTGCTGGCGGGGATTTTCAGCCTGGTCAGGTTCAGCCGATTACGCAGCGAGGCGGAATTGGCGAAGCCCAGCGAACAGCAGTTAAGCAGGATCCGTGAGCTTCTGGATGGTGAGATACAGGAAAAGTGACCTTCATTGTGTTTGCCACCATCTTTATTGCGCTGGTTGTTATTTGCCTGCTATGGCCATTATTATCTCAACAACAACGCCCTGCTCCGGCCGCGCGTGATAAAGCTAATATCGAGATATTTGCCCTTCAGTTGGATGAATTAAAACAGGATCTGGAAAACAGGGCGATTACAGACGCCCAGTTTCAGCAATACAGACTCGAACTGGAGTCCCAGGCGTTTGTTGAGATAGACGAAACTGCGGAAACTGAACAACCGGCCCGGCAAAGCAGTCCATACCTGGCGGTCGCTATCGCGCTGTTTGTCCCACTGCTGTCGTTATCCATTTATTCGCGTATAGGCAGTGACGAGTTTGCCGGCGCACAAAATCCCAGCCGGACCGTTGTTTCCATGCCGCAATCGGACGCTGAACTACAAACAACGATTGCTGTCCTGGAAAGGAAGCTGGCAGAAAATCCGGACGAGGTGGAAGCACGCATCGCGTTGGGGCATGTCTATGCTGAAACGGGGCGCTACGCGGACGCAGCCGGCGTGTATGAAGAGCTGATGCAATTGCGCCCGCAACAAGCGGATATTATGGTGAACTATGCTGAAGCGCTGGCGCGCTCCCTTGGAAACCAGTTCACGGGAAGGCCGGCAGCGGTATTGAAACAAGCACTGGAAATAACCCCCGACCATGGGCGCGCGTTATGGCTGGCAGGAATTGCCGAACTACAGGCACACAATCAAGAGCAGGCAGCAATCTATTGGCGGCGCCTGCTGGAAGGGATGCCGGGTGATTCGGAGATCTACCGGCAGGTTCAGGAAATGCTGGCTCAGGTGGAAGCTGATCAGCCAGGGGGGACAGATTTGCAATCTGTCCCTGAGCAGACGGCAGATCCAGAAAATGCTGGTACTGGCGGAAGCTGACCGGGTAGTGGGGACAGATTTGAATCTGTCCCCGGGCAGACGTGTCCTCGGGCAGGACTGATATGAAAAGCAAAACACAAAAAATATCGATCGCTGATTTCAGCCTCACCAACCTGCCCGATGACTATTACGAAGACCCCTATCCTTACTACCATGCACTGAGAGAGCAGTCCCCCATACACCGCTTTGCCGACGGCAGTTACTTCTT
>JAAXHV010000212.1 GCA_012270695.1 Gammaproteobacteria bacterium
CGCTGAGATCACGGCGGCTCAAGGCAGAGGAAGGAAGGCTGAGAGGAGCGGACATCCGCACCTTGAGTTCTCCCCGTTCGTCAATTTCGCGGTAGGCGCGTAACAACGCGGGTGTCAGCCCGTGCGTTTCGTAAGCCGAGGTGGTGCCCAGCGCACTGTATATCCCTGATCCGATCCGCACCGACTCGAGTCCATCCTCGTAGCTGAACCGGGGAACATTACGAAACAGCGTGAATTCCAGTAGCGGAGTGCGGTTGGTTTCAAGAAACACACCGGTGGGCTTGCCGCTGCGGTCACGTACGATCTCGATGTTGTAGGGATCGGCGCTGGCAGCAGTGATGCCGCACCGACGCATGGCTTCGCTATTGGCCACTGCCGGAAACGGAGGCCGGGTCCACCAGCCCCAGACACTTCGAATGTAAACAGGATTGTCAGGCGCCACGCGATCAAGATCGTACCGGTTCGGGAAACGCCCCTCCTTGAGCATGTTTGCATCGTTGACGTAGTCAAATGGCGGTGCGCCCATGGGCATGAAGACAATCCACTCGCCGGGCCTGGCCTTGTGTGCCGCTTCCGCAACGCGCTCGACGATGGCCGCCACCGAGTTGGCGCCCGCTAACGACTCACCACCCAGTGCCTTCAGCCCTTCCCGGTCCATGTGTGGATGGGTATCAAAAAAACCGGGCAGGACTGTCCGCCCCTTCAGATCGATGCACTGCGTTTCAGGTGTGACGTGTATTTTCAGATCAGCATCTTCTCCCACGGCAAGGATTCGGGTTCCGCGAATGGCTACGGCCTCGCTGATCCTCGAACCATTGTCCAACGTAATAATCCTGCCATTGTAAAGCAGCAGATCGGCATGCCGGGTGGAACCAATAGCCGGAGAAACGGCTGCAGGTGAGGTCGAATCCTTTTGTCTGCCAAGGGCTGATCGTGGTAAAAGTGCTATTGCGCCGAGGATGGTCAGCAGTACTTGCAGTAACCGGCGCCGCAGGCGTGAATTGCTGTTATCACTCATTGTCAACTCAGGGGCAAGGTTCAAACATGTCCGGTATCTGGAGGCATTATGTTTAATTTAACTGAAAATCGTAATTATCTGTCCACCAGATTTTTATCACTATACCTGTTGTTGACATTAAGGATCCCCTGTGTGCGGCATTCATCATTTACCACCAATTGTCACTCGCGGAATATTGCTGGGTATGGCGGGTCTTATGAACGCCACCGACCCCAGGAACTCCTTACCGCAAGGTGTTGACAGCACACATTGCTAGCAGTACGATTTACCCCCTGTTCTGAACCTGCGAGGATACGGCAATGAGTTCTGTCATCACCGTCCGTGATATCGATCCGGGCGACAAGTCCTGGCTTAAGCGTGAGGCGCGCCATCAGGGTGTTTCAATGGAGGAACTGGTGCGCCGACTGATCCATGAACGGCGTGAGAAATCAGAAGCCCATACAAGACCGTCCGAGGCATTCAGGCTCTACTTCGGACCGGACCACGGGGTCGAACTGCCGTTGTCCGGACGCCATGGCTACCGACCGGTTGTATTCCCGGATGAAAACCAGCCATGACCGTGCCTGTCGCCTGGCTCCTTGATACGAATGTTGTCTCGGAGATGATGCGGCCGGAGCCTGCTCGGCAGGTCGCCAGCTTTCTTGATGCGATCGCCGCGGAAGGGATTGGTCTTTCTTCAGTCACCGTGTGGGAAATCCTCAACGGTGTCGGCCAACTCGACCATGGACAGCGCCGGTTGGATATTGCCGAGCGTTTCCAGGGACTGCTGGACGATGTTTTCGAGGAACGGGTTTTTGATTGGACTGCCGCAGATGCGCAGGCCTGCGCCCGTATCATGGAAACAAAGCGTCGCGGGGGTGAACCACTGGACAGTCATTTACCTGATGCGATGATTGCAGGAACTGCGGTTCGCCATGACCTTACCATTGTGACGCGCAACGAAAGAGAATTCCTGAACACGGGCGTCAGAGCGGTCGACCCATGGGTAGAGCGGCCGCGTTGAACTTCGGCGCGGTGCGTTACCTGAAAAGCCCCTGGAATTGATGATCATTTCTCTCATCGTCGCCATGGACCGCCGGGGCGTGATTGGCGCTGCTGGTGCCTTGCCCTGGCGCCTGTCCGATGACCTGAAACATTTCAAGGCGATTACCATGGGCAAACCCCTTGTCATGGGACGGAAGACCCATGAATCCATCGGTCGGCCATTGCCCGGCAGGCAGAACATCGTCCTCACCCGGCAACAGGATTACAAGGCGCAAGGCTGCGTCGTCGTTCATGACCCGGAGCGCGCGCTGGCTGCCTGTGCTGATCAACCGGAGGTCATGGTCATGGGAGGGGCTGCTTTGTACGAGTTGTTCCTGCCCCGCGCCGGGCGCATTTACCTGACCCGGGTCGGGGCGGAAGTCGATGGGGACACCTGGTTCCCGCAGTTTGATAAAAACGCTTGGAACGAAATCGAACACCAGGATCATCAGGCGGATGCCCGCAACGAGTATCCTTACAGCTTTCTGGTCCTGGAAAGATTTGAAAAGAACCTGAAGTAAACTCCCCCAATAAACTTACACTATATATAAAAACACGCTATTTTTTGCCGGATAAAATCTCACTGAACTCTCATGGTAAATTTAAAATACGTCTGGTAGAATGTATCTGCTGAACTTAACATCAACAAGCTGGATTTATCAGTCATGGAAAAAAAAATAAAAAACTGGTTACGGGGCGCTGCCTCCACAGTCCAACTGCGTCCGGATACATCTACGAGGATGACGGAAGTATTTCTGCACCGCTCCGATTCGGAAGCCCTGTACCATGATTGGCAACGCATAGGCAACGATATAAAAACTGCTATAAGGAAGTACGAACATGGGAAGACAGCAACGTAGTTCTCAGCAAAACTCATCCCTCAACAAACAGCAAAAACCATCCGAGCAACAAAACAGCCAACAAGTTGTTCAGGTAACGGAACAGTTCAGAGGCCCTCTGCCTCCTCCAGACGTACTCGAAAAATATAATCAGGTAGCCCCTGATGCAGCAAACCGGATTATTACGATGGCTGAGCAGGAAACAAGTCATCGCCGTGATATGGAACATTTGATTATTTCCAATGAGTACAAGGAGGCAAAAATCGGACAAATCTGTGCAGTATTAATTGGTTCATTAGCAATTATCGCTGGTTCGGTCATATCAGTGCTCGGCGCCCAATTGGCAGGAGCGGCAATCGGGGGATGCGGCGTAATTGGCCTTGTTTCAGTATTTGTTATTGGCAGAAAGGGTGACCGGCTACGTAAGCAGGATAAGTAAATAGAAACAGTTCCTGGGTCAGGTCAGCAATGAGGAGAAAGAACAATTGTTAATGAAATCAAGAACGAAAGTGTTACTTCTGTCTTGAGGGCACGCTGAAATATCGTTCATCCTCCAAGCGCAGGGCCACCAGTTCACCGCCCCAGACACAGCCCATGTCCAGGGGATAGACGTTAAAGCGGCCGTAGTCCTGGGGGTAATCCCTGAGCGCGGCCCAGTGTCCGAAAATGATTTTTTCCGAGCGGCTTTTTCTTGCCGCAACCTCAAACCAGGGCAACGCTGCTTCAGGCTGGGCGCCCGGCGCGCCTTTCTCCTCCAGGTTGAGGCGGCCATCTGCGCCGCAATAACGCATGCGCGAAAAGCAGTTGGTGATAAATCGCAGCCGCTCCCAACCCCTCAGGTCGGCAGACCAGGCAGCCGGCTCATCCCCGTACATATTCGCAAAGTAGTCCCTGTAATCGGGGCCTAGCAGGACTGCTTCCACTTCCCGCGCATAACGCCGGGCTGCGGCCAGGTCCCATTGCGGCGGCAGGCCCGCGTGCAGCAAAGTGAAACCGGATTGCTCATCGTAATGGACGAGTGGTCTGTGCCGCAGCCAGTCAAGCAGTTCATCTCGATCCTCTGCTGCCAGGATTTCGTCCAGGGTATCGCCCTTGTGCAGGTACTGCGGCTGGCCGTTGCCGATAGCCAGCAGGTGCAGTTCATGGTTGCCCAGCACCGTGATGGCCGTGTCTCCCAGGTCTTTGACAAAACGCAGGCAGGCCAATGACTGCGGGCCGCGGTTGACCAGGTCGCCGGTAAACCAGAGTCGATCACGGACAGGGTCGAAACGGACCCGCTCCAACAGGTCCATCAGTTCATCGTAACAGCCCTGGAGGTCGCCGATGGCGAAAGTTGGCATCGATATTAACCTGGATTGCTCTGCGCTGGATGCGCTCTCGCTGGTGTAACGTACGTAATACGCCCGCAGGGTGTACGCCAGGGAGGGCGCACATCAAAATTCTGCGCGGCCTTCGCATCCATCGGTGAGATCTGCGGGTTAGTGCAGCGTGAGTGGCGTGGACAAGTTGAAAACCGGGATGGGGGACGCGAATTCAACCCCGTCCTCCGCCAGGATGTCGTAAGCGCCCTGCATGCAGCCCACCGGGGTCTCCAGAATGGCGCCGCTGGTATATTGATAGGTTTGACCGGGATGCAGATGAGGCTGCTCGCCGACGACCCCGTCCCCGTGGACTTCCTGTACCTTGTTATTCGCATCGGTAATGACCCAATGCCGGCGCAGCAGGGTCGCAGGGACGCTGCCCGTATTGGTAATCGAAATGGTATAGGCAAAGACAAACCGGTTATCCTCGGGGATCGATTGATCCTCAAGATAGTTGGTTTTTACCTTGACGGAAAATTCGTAACGTTCACTGTCCGGCATGATGTATTTTACCTTATTGCCTGGCGCCAGGTATGTCAATACCTTGTCGACTCATGTGGCCTACAGCAACAAGCGGCTTGGTAAGAAATCCGGGTTAACCCCCGTCAAAACTGTTGCGGTAGGAAATCGCCTCGCTCAGGTGTTCCGCCCGGATCGCCTCGGATCCTGCCAGGTCTGCCGCGCTCCTTGCCACGCGCAGGATACGGTACATGCCGCGTGTGGATAGTTTCAGCTGCTTTACCGCCTTGCGCAACAACCCGGTCTGCGGCCGGTCGAGGCGGCAGTATATGCCCAGTTCTTCGTTGTTCAACAGGTAGTTCTGCTTGCCGGCGCGCGCCAGTTGCCGCTGGTAGGCGCGGGTGACCCTGTGGCGCACCGACGCGCTGGTTTCAGACCGCTCATCCGGCCGTCTCTCCAGGATCTCCGGGGAGATGTTCGGCACTTCGATATGCACGTCGATGCGGTCCAGCAAGGGGCCGGACACTTTGCCCCGGTAGCGCCTGATTTGTTCAAGCGTACAGCGGCAGCGGTCGCTGTGGTCATTATAATAACCGCAAGGGCAGAGGTTCATGGCAGCGACAAGCTGAAATCTGGCGGGATATTCGGTTTGTCTTGCAGTCCGTGAAATTCTGATTTTCCCTGCTTCCAGCGGTTCCCGCAGGGCCTCCAGGACGGCGCGGTTGAACTCCGGCAATTCATCCAGGAACAGTACGCCGTTGTGCGCCAGCGATATCTCTCCCGGGCGGGGGTGGCTGCCGCCACCCACCACGGCGACGGACGAGGCCGAGTGGTGCGGAGCCCGTACCGGACGCTGCTTCCAGTCCCCGATCCTGAAGCCCCGGTCACTGACGGAATGAAGGGCCGCCGTGGCCAGGGCATCCTGCTCGCTCATGGGCGGCAGGAGACCGGGTAAACGCTCGGCCAGCATCGTCTTGCCACTGCCGGGAGGACCGACCATCAACAGGTTATGGCCCCCCGCCGCACAGATTTCCAGGGCGCGTTTGGCAAAGTGATGGGAATAGACATCAGCCAGGTCCGGGTATATTGGTATGTCTTGGCGCTGTTTTTCCCTGTTACTGTAGCTCGGCAACGGGCGGGAACCATTGAGGTGAGTGCAAACGGCTAGCAAATGCTTTGCGGGCAACACCGTCAACTCATTGATAAGTCCGGCCTCCGCGGCATTTTGCGCCGGTAGTACCAGAGCTCGTCCGGTCTTGTTGATGGTGTACGCACAGGGGAGGACGCCGCCCACCGGCCTTAAATCGCCGGTCAGGGACAGTTCACCGATAAACTCGTGGTGTTGCAGGGAATCCCGGGCAACCTGCCCGGAGGCCGCCAGGATACCGATCGCAATAGCCAGATCATATCTGCCTCCTTGCTTGGGCAGATCCGCCGGCGCGAGGTTGACGGTGATCCGTTTCATGGGAAATTCAAAATGATTGGTCAGGATCGCGCTCCTGACGCGTTGCCGGCTCTCTTTAACCGCGGTTTCGGGCAAGCCGACTATGAAAAAATTAGGCAGGCCCGAGGACAGGTGTATTTCGACAGAAACCTGGACTGAATCGATCCCTGCCAGGGCACGTGAGAAAGTCTTTGCAATCTCCATTTGCCGTCCTCCATTTTGAATACGGCTATTTTAACCGGCCGTTTGTTTTTCCGAAAGCGCTTTTTCCAGCGTGGTGATTTTTTTCTCCAGCTCGTCCATTGCCGCGCGGGTATTGCTCAGTAATTGCGCCTGGATGTCGAACTCTTCCCGGGTGACCAGATTCATCCTGGAAAATGTCGCATTGAGGGAAGCGCGCACCACCTTCTCGAAATCCTCCCGCGAGCGGCTAAGATCACTGGGCAGCAGGCGTAAGAACTGCTGAATAAAGTCTTCAATTTCCCGTGCCTTGCTCATACTCAATATTATCCGCCTGTCCGCCTGGTAATAATAGCCGTTTCCCCGCTCAGCGACAACTCTACCCTCGCCCTAATCGTCCTAATTCGGGACACCCATAGATTTTCCTCCACCCGGCCTAATTCGGGAGCCTAATTCGGGACACCCATAGATTTCCTTCACCTGATTTCTAATTCAGGACACCCATAGATTTTTCCAAGCGGGTGTTCTGGATTTGGTATTCCCCAGCTGAATTTATTGGGTGTCCTGGATTTGCAAGCTGTAATTTATGGGTGTCCTGGATTTGTGTGGATTTGGATTTGTGTGGATTTGCCGTAATTATTGGGTGTCCTGGATTTGCGCTCAGTGACAGCTGCCCGCACTATCATTGTGCGCTCCACCGGTTTCTCGCACGCTACCGGTGCAACAATAAGACACCTCCCGTCGCCGTTTGCGAAAGTTTACTTCCCGGCTTACAGCGTGACGGGGCAGGCTCTGCATGAGGAAAGCAGGAGGAGGAAGCCATAACGATGTACAGGACAACCGCATACTTCTGGATTCTGTCCCCTCTCACCATTGTCCCCCTCCCGGAATATATGCGGTTGCCCTGAACGATGTATGCCGGCGTAAAAGCTGGCATGAAATATGCAGACAACTAACCCCGTTGTGATTAACGCAAAACAGCCGGAGTGAACAATATGCGAACAATAATAATAAGTCTGGGTATCCTCATCCTCTCAATGGGTCCTGTATACGTTTCCGCGGAGGCTTCACCGCACCAGTTCAGCGGGAACGTGGCGCTGGTGACCGATTATCTGTACCGGGGTATTTCCCAGACCAGCGAGAAAGCGGCTGTACAGGGCGGTATGGATTATTCCCACGCGCCCAGCGGGTTTTACCTGGGTACCTGGGCCTCCAACGTGGATTTTGCAGAAGATCTGGAAATTGACGTCTACGGCGGCATTTCGGGTGAACTGGCCGGCGGTCTTAGTTGGGACATAGGCGGTCTCTATTACATTTATCCCAGTTCCGATGCACAACCGGAGGAAAACTTCGTGGAGGTGTACGCCAGCACCGGCTATACGTTTCCGGGCGCCCTGCAACCCTCAGTCAGTGCCGGTATCGCTTATTCGCCGGACTTTTTTGGCGAAGATGGTGACGGCATCTATTTGAACGGTAGCCTTGACCTGTCCCTGCCCTATGAGTTCGGCTTGTCGTTTTACGTCGGCTGGCAGGATGTGGAAGGTGATCAAACCACGGGGCCGGACGGCTTCGACTACACCCATTACAGTATCGGCATCAGTAAAGCCGTGGGCCCCTTGAGTCTGAGCGCATCCTGGAACGATGCGGACGATGATTGTGGCGGTGAGATCTGCGAGGCGTTGGTGGGCAGTATTTCCATGAGTTTTTGATAAACCGCACCTGGGGGGAAATGAAGTTCGTCTCGGCCATTATCCAGCCGTCTAAACGGAGCGACGTCGAACGGGGTCTGACTGCGATCGGCCTGCAAGGCATGACTGTCACGGAGGTCAGCGGCACAGGCCGACAAAAAGGCCATACGGCGATATACCAGGGTGCGGAATACGTACTGGATTATCTGCCGAAACTGAAGATTGACATTGCCGCTGAGGACCGGCTGCTGGATGAAGTGATTACGGTGATCATCAAGGCTTGTCAGACGGGAAGATTAGGAGATGGGAAGGTTTTCATCAGTGAACTGAGACAAGTTGTCAGAATACGTACAGGAGAAAATGATAATGAAGCGATTTAGTGATTCAACAAGTGAAAAAATGTTGTCGCGACTGTTCAAATCTGTATCAGACAGATTAATGGACACCCACGGAGTGCCCGCAGGATGCGCCCCGTGGATGGCGCGCATCAATAAAATAACCGGCATGACGGCCCTGGCTGCGTTATTGTTATTGCCATTCCAAGTGCGGGCAGATGAATTAAACGCGGGTGATACGGCCTGGATGCTGACTGCCACGGCCCTGGTATTATTCATGACGATACCGGGACTGTCCCTGTTCTACGCGGGGATGGTCAGGAGCAAAAACGTACTGTCGGTACTGATGCAGTGCTTCGCCATCACCTCGCTGATGACCGTGCTCTGGGTGTTGTACGGCTACAGTATTGCGTTCGGGGGTGAAGGCGCCTACTGGGGAGGACTGGACAAGATGTTTCTGGCGGGGGTCACCGTGGATTCAGTGAGCGGGACCATACCGGAAACCGTGTTCATGACTTTCCAGATGACGTTTGCCATCATTACCCCGGCCTTGATCGTAGGAGCGTTTGCCGAGAGGATGAAGTTCAGCGCGGTGCTCTGGTTCATGGCGATATGGTTGACGTTTGTGTACGCCCCCGTATGCCACTGGGTCTGGGGCGACGGCGGCTGGCTCGGCAACAAGGGAATCCTGGATTTTGCCGGCGGCACCGTGGTGCACATCAACGCCGGTATGGCGGGACTGGTTGCCGCCCTCGTTCTGGGTAAACGCAAGGGTTATCCGGCCACGCCCATGATGCCCCATAACCTGACCTATACGGTGATCGGCGCCTCCATGCTCTGGGTGGGCTGGTTCGGTTTTAACGCCGGCAGTGAACTGGCTGCTGACGGGACCGCCGGAATGGCGATGGCGGTTACGCAGATTGCCACCGCTTCCGCGGCCCTGGGCTGGATGATTTGCGAATGGATCAGCCACGGTAAGCCCAGTGTGCTGGGAATCGCAACGGGCGCAGTGGGCGGCCTGGTTGCCATCACCCCGGCCTGCGGCTCCGTCGGGCCCATGGGCGCCATCGTGATCGGTTTCGCCTCCGGAGTCGGCTGTTTCCTGGCGGCAGTCAAGCTGAAACGCATGCTGGGTTATGATGATTCACTGGACGTGTTCGGCGTCCATGCCGTCGGCGGCATCATCGGCGCCCTGTTGACAGGCGTCTTCTGCGCAGAATCCCTGGGAGGCGCGGGGTTTGGCGTGGAACAGGGAGGCATAGCCGCCCAGGTGAGCGTCCAGTTTATCGGGGTGCTAGCGACTGTGATTTACACGGGTATAGCCAGTTTCATCATCCTCAAGGTGGTGGACAGTGTGATCGGCTTGCGGGTATCGTCGGATGAAGAGCAGGAAGGACTGGATATTGTATTGCACGATGAACGTGGTTATATTATATAAAAATACAAGAGGTTAACTATTTTTAACTACAGGACATGAAACAATGAAATTACTCACGGCCATAATCAAACCATTCAAACTTGACGACGTACGCGATGCGCTATCGGAAATCGGCATTAAGGGTCTCACCGTTACCGAGGTAAAAGGGTTCGGCCGGCAAAAAGGTCATACCGAACTTTACCGGGGNNGCCCTGTGACGGGGTGTATCACAAGTCGTTCAGCGCGGCTGTCGCGCTCCGTTTCACAGTTTTGCCCGGTTTCCATGTTACCGGAAGCACCCGGAACGGGGAACTGACGGGAACCCTGTCGTGCACGGTCAAACTGGAAGCGCGAAATAATAACTGACGTTCGGAGGATTTTATGAAACAGCTCAGACTACGCACGTTGTTACTGCTTGCCGGGCTCATCACCCCTGCCATGGGCCTGGCCCAGGACGCGCCGGAGTTGAATGGCGCCAACACTGCCTGGATCCTGGTGTCGACAGCCCTGGTGCTGTTCATGACCCTGCCGGGGCTGGCGTTGTTTTATTCGGGCCTGGTGCGCAGCAAGAACGTGCTGTCCGTATTGATGCAGTGTTTTTCCATTGCCTGCCTGATGTCCATCCTGTGGCTGATCCTGGCTTACGGGCTGGCGTTTGGTGACGGCGGCGGCATGCACCAGGTTGTCGGCCTGAGCAAGTTTTTCCTCGAAGGGGTAGGCTGGGACAGCCTGAGCGGCGATATTCCCGAGTCCGTGTTTTTCATGTTCCAGATGACGTTCGCCATTATCACGCCCGCCCTGATCGTGGGCGGTTTTGCCGAACGCATGAAATTTTCGGCGGTGCTGTGGTTTTCATCCCTGTGGCTGTTGCTGGTGTACGCGCCGATATGCCACTGGGTCTGGGGCGGCGGCTGGCTGGGCGACCTGGGACTCATGGACTTTGCCGGTGGCACCGTAGTTCATATTAACGCCGGCGTGGCCGCGATTGTCGCCGCTATCGTCCTCGGCAACCGCAAGGGTTTTCCCGGCTCCATGATGCCGCCCCACAACATGACCCTGACTGTTGCCGGCGCCTCGATGTTGTGGGTGGGCTGGTTCGGCTTTAA
>JAAXHV010000213.1 GCA_012270695.1 Gammaproteobacteria bacterium
CGCTCTGCGACCGCCTGTTTTATATCGGCTATGGAAGTTATCTCGGTCAGGTCAATCATCGTCGGCAGGTTGATTCCCATGGTTGTCATGTGGCTATGACTATCGTTAAACCCGGGAAGAACTGTTTTGCCGTCAAGGTCGACGATAATCGTGTCCGACCCGGCGCTCTGCATGGCAGAACTTTCAGCCCCGACAAGCTGGAACTTCCCGTCCTTGATTGACGCGGCCTCGGCGATGGAAAACTCCTTGTCAACGGTGACAATTTTTGCATTGTGAATAATCAGGTCTGCCGTGGGACTGTCGCTACATCCGCTGCAAATAACGGCAAATAGAACAAGCAAAGGAATGTTATGTATATGTTTCATGATAGTCTCCTGAATTATCAGCTACCTGTCCCATTCACTGCTGGAAAATCGCATTCAGGCAAGCCGTCGAGTGGTTTTCAGTTGTAGCGGTGAAGACCGGTGAATTTGGACATCACCCGGGAGCGCAGCCTGGCCGTATTTATCAATATTGCCGGCAAGTGACACAGCAACCCGTGGTAACGAACTGCATCCGGTTTTTCAATTATCAAATTCAAATTTTCTGTGTGTCCCAGTTTAATAAATCGCGCGGTTTCGCGTCCAAGAATCGTATTGACCGCCAAGCCCCTGCCGTTACAGGCCTGTATGGCAAACAAACCGTCCGAGACCTCTGTGAACCTGGGCAATATGGACCGTCCGATCCACGTCGTTCCCTTCCACAGGTAACGGATGCGGGCCGAAGCCAGGAGCGGAGAGAAGTTCTCTAACCGTGCTTCGACGAAACGGACAATCCGGTTTTTGACATTATTGAACATAAACGCCGGACAGGCCGTAATAAGCCGTCCATCCTTATCATAGCGCATCGAGAAAATATTCGGATTGACATCAGTCATTGCGTGATTCTCAGGCAGGATCATTTCTCTGATCTTTCCGTCCAGTGGCCCGGTCGCCATCTGAAAGACCTTGAAAGGCAGAACCGTGCGCTCCAAGCCCGCAAACAGGTTACGGTTGCCGCCACCCGCGCAAAGCACGACTTGTTTTGCGTTGACCCGGCCATTATTTGATTGAAGGCGCCAGCCGTTGCCGTTTTTATGTATTTTGACCACCGGGCTGTCAATAAATAAACGGGCGCCCTGCCCCGCCGCCACACGCGCCAGCTCGCGCACATAGGCAAGCGGGTTGATTGCGCCTCCTGCCGGGTCCAGTAGCGACCCTTGATAGGCGTCCAACCCGGACAGGTGGCAAATCTCTTCCCGATCGATCGTTTTAATCTCGTATCCCGAAGAACGCCACTCTGAGGCCAGCAGGTTGACTCGTTGAAGCTCCTGGGCGGTTCTTGCCGGAGCGAGAAAACCCGTTTGTTGCGGCGCGCAGTCAAGAGCCAATTTATGGATTAATGAAAAAACGTAGCTGCCGGACTCGCCAATCATGTTCACAAGCCGCCTGCCCTTGTCTTCACCGTATTTTTTTATGATTTCACAGGGGCTGTGACGGACTGAAAGAGAGACGATGATACCGGCGCTTTTCCCGGCGGCATCGCTGCCCGGGGTTGCCGCCTCCAGTAGCGTGGGGGCCATGCCTGCTTCAGCTAAGTGATAGACAAGCGAAAGTCCGGCAACCCCGCCGCCTACGACGGCAATATCCGCATCGTGGCTTCCGGTCAAAGCAGAAAAACCGGACGCAGCCGGGGTCACTTTGCTCCACAGCGTATTTTCTTCTACCTCAACCGCGCTCATGGTTGGTCCTGCTTAGCCCAGCGGCTCTATGGACAACTTGCAGGCGCCGTTGTTACGGATCCTGCCGATACAGGACTGCGTATGGGCAAGATCCTCCGCAACAATCTCGCCACAGATGTTGGCCATCAACCAACCGAACGGGAAAAACAGGCGACCCCCATCCCCATAGAAAATACCCAGGTCAAAAAAAGCCCCGGACGGCAAGCCTTTTATGCTGCCCGATTTGGCGTAAGCGAGGACAATTTCCCCAGCCTGGGGAAAGGAACTGGCATTTTCCAACGGTATGTCTGTTTGCGCGAGTTGCTCAGGCAATACCGAAGCGGGTAACGGACAGGAAAGTTCCGGCCCTGTCCACATCGCGTGGATGGCATCGTATGTGGGTCGGGTTTGCGCCAGTCGCCATAAAAACCGGGCTGATTGGGGGGCTTTGTCGTCGAGAAGAGCACACCTGGCCGACAGGCCGGAACGTGGTTCGCTAAACCTGACGATCCGATTCATCGATGACCCCTTGCCAGTTCTCGACTGATGAGACAGGTATCAGGTTAACAGCCCGGATTTCTCACCTGGTGGGAAATCCGGGCTAGGTGTCTGGCCCGCAATCAACGTCAGTTATTTCCTTCCTTCCCGTTGACAAAATTACGTATCACCCTGCCGTCGGCGATGACCAGCTTTACATCCTGAAGATTTTGTATGTCCTCCAGGGGATTACGTCCGACTACCAGGATATCCGCCAGCTTGCCCGCCTCCAGCGTGCCTAGTTTATCTTCCATTTTCAATATCTCTGCACCGACACGGGTGGCTGAAGCAAACACATCCTCATCTGATAAGCCCGCATCTTTCAACAGGCCCAGCTCCACATAATAGTCCTGAGGATAGCGCACGTCGTTTTCAAACGGGATATCAGAACCCACCCCGATACGGATTCCAGCCTTGTGCGCAAGTCCGACCATCTCTAGATGCTGTTGATGGCTGACCGGAAAACGGCGGGCAAAAGTAAAGAAAAAACCACCGGAGGGTATCCCGGCCGAAGGATAGCCTGTTTTTTCCACGTTGTAGAAAGCAGTCAGGGTCGGGACAAAGTCCGTCCCGTTGCGCGCCATGGCTGCGATTATCTGTTCGTTCATATTCAAAGGATGCTCGATCGAATCAATGCCCGCATCGGAAGCCCATTCGGTATATTTCCCGAAAGAATCAACTGTGACAGGAATTCCCTGCATGTGGGCTTCATCGACGGCAGCGGCTACCTCTTCACGGGTGTAGGGCGAGGTCAGCTTGATCCAGTCCGCATGCATGCGTATCTGTTCGCGGACGGCCAGCCTCCAATCCCAGGGACCGGTTGCGACCCGGGTCCGGCTGGAAGTCGCCAGACTTTTTGCCCTGCCCGTCGCGGTGGACGTGATTTCATCCGCGTGCCCACCCCTGGCAGCAATGAGTTTGCCGCTCCACAGTACGCGCGGCCCGTCGACCATGCGCCGTTCAACGGCTTCCTTGAGCCGCAACGCGACATCATTGGCCGTGCCCACGTCTCGCACTGTAGTAACCCCGGCGTCGGCCAACTGTCCCAGCAACAGCACACCGCGTATCGCCGCGGCCGCATCCGAATTGCGGTAGCGGCTGAAATCCATGCCGCGCTGTTGGGTGAAATGTACATGCAGGTCAATCAGTCCCGGCACGATATATAAACCTGAGGTATCGATCACCTGACCATCCATTGCGGTGAGATCGAATTCTGTCGAGCCGCCGGCATAAGAGATACGGTCGCCTCGCAACACCACAACGGCATCGGTTATGGGCTGAGACCCGGTTCCGTCGATAAGAGTCCCTCCCTGCAATACCAGCAGCGGATCTTGCGAGTAATCATGCGGTGGAACCGGCACCCGCCTGGTGTCGTCTGTGGTGGTGAAAGTGGTTGTTTCCGCCGCGCTGATGCCTGCTGCGGCAAACAGGAAAATACTCACGATGACTGAAAAAGTATTCTTCATGGCAAACATTTTATTGTGCCTCCTCGCAGGTTATTCCCCGTCACACCTGCGAAAGTTTACTCCTGTATGTGGATTCCTGCTTTCGCAGGAAGGGACAAGCCAATACGTCGCGCACCCTGTCTGAACAGGATGCGCGACTGCTGTATCGCTCAATGACTGTAACTGAGGCTTACCCCGAATATTCTCGGCGGGCCGTAGTGAAGACGACCTGGGAGAAAGCCTGAAGCGGGCCCGAATATTTCACTGAAGTATTCCTTGTCCGACAGGTTGCGGCCCCAGCCCGCCAGTTCCCAGCGTCCGTCATCGGACCTGATGCCTATACGGGCATTAAGCAGCGTATAGGAATTCTGCACGGCGCCCGGGTGGTTCGGCAGAATAAACTGGTTTGAATCGGTATAGCTGTAATCGAACTGGGCAAAGGGCCGGAACCCGCTTATTGCCTGTGACGCCGTGTAGCTGACCAGGCCGTTGATGGTGAAGTCAGGCGCGTGGGCGGGACTCTGGTCCTCATAGTCTCCGTTCTGGATTTCTGAGTCCATCACGTTGAGACCGGTATAAACCAGCAACTCAGGGGTAAGCTGCCAGGTAAATTCCGCTTCGACACCGTAGATCTCGACGTCGCCCGCAGTGCCCAAGGTAATTACCCTGACATTCTGTCCGGAGACGGGGTCGATCCTGTCGAGCGCCGCTCTCGCCTGCATGTCATTCCAGTCGTAATAATACCCCGCTGCGTTGAATTGCACGTTGCCCTCGAGCAGCGTGGACTTGAAACCCGCTTCGTACGCCAGTAATTCCTCGGACTCGAACGGCAGCAACTGGTTGTAAGTGAAGGCAATGGACGCCGGGAAGCCGCCGCTCTTGAACCCGCGGTTGAAACTGGCATAGAGCAGCAGGTTATCGTTCGGCGTAAATTCCAGCGCCACCCTGCCGCCCACCTCTTCGGTATTCAGTTTCGGATGCGTGAATTCAGCAAGCGGCACCGGGCCGGTGCCGGTTATCTTTCCACTGAAGTTGAACTCGCGATCCTCATCGGTATAACGCAGTCCACCTGATACCTTCCATTGTTCATGAACACGCCAGTCCACCTGGGCAAACGCGGAGATGCCTTCCGTCTCCTGGAACGAACCGCTTTCAAAAAAACCGGAGAATGAGGCATGGTCGCGAAAATCGGTATCGGAGAAGAAATCATTATCATCGTTGCTGTAGAAACCGCCAATGATCCAGTCTATCGGTCCCCAACTATCATCCGAGGCAAAACGTATTTCCTGGGTAAAGCTGGTGATATCTTCCCAGTTCCTGATTTCATGGATGTACGCAGGCGACCCGCCCTGGTCCAGGGGTTGGAAACGGTCAAATTCCCGGTAACCGGTGATGGAGGTAGCGGTAAACCGACCTAAATCCCAGTTGACTGTGGCAGAAATCCCCCAGGACTCCGCGTCAACCTCATTGCCGGTGGAAAATTCGGCCAGTACCGTGCGCACGTCCGGGTTGCGATCCTGGATGATCTCTCTTTCAGGCGTCAAAGCCATACCGCCGGTGCGATCGCGTATCTGTGCAAACGAGGCGCATTCCACCTCATTGCGGATACCTTCTGTTGCATAGGAGCAGAAACCGTTGCCGTCCGCCCTCAGGTTGCCCGCGTGCTTGAATGCCATGACTTCGGATTCATCCTTTGAATAATCGCCGCTGATGAAAATATCGAAATCCTCCGTAGGTTCAAACAGCAATGACCCGCGAAAAGCCTTCCTGTCAATCTCGCCGTTGTCGGGGTCTACCCCGGGGCCGAATGGCACTTCCGGTATGGCTACGAGGGTCTGCCAGCCGTTCTGCGAAACGTTGATGTTCGTGGCAACCCGCGCCGACAAGGTGTCGCTCAGGGGACCGCCGATACCCATTTCAAACTCGGTACGGTCATACTCAGCATAATCGAAGCGGGCCTGCAGCTCGAATTCATCGGTGGGTTTACGCGGCACGACTTTTATCGCGCCGCCGGTGGTATTACGGCCATACAGGGTGCCTTGCGGCCCCTTCAATACCTCGATCCGGTCCACGTCGAACACCTGGAAACCCAGCATGACGTGTGACGGCAGGGCGATTTCATCAAGATATATCATTACCGCGGGGTTCTGTTTGCTGGTGACGTCGTTCATCCCTACCCCGCGGATGGTAAATACCGAATCGCCCTCGTAGGAGGAACTGGAGTTAACAGTTAACCCGGGCGTGAATTGCGCCAGGTCCCGTGGCTGAGCAACACCGAGGTCCCGCAACATGTCACCTGTGAATGCCGTTATGGAAATAGAAACGTCCTGAACATTCTGTTCGCGTTTCTGCGCCGTGACGATAATCTCTTCAATTTGCGCAGATACGGGCATAGAAGCTAAGGTTATACATGAAAAAAGAATCGCAATATATTGAAAATGAAGAGCTTTATAAAAAGAAAACCGAGTAGAAAAAGAAAGCCAGTTTATTGAGCTAGTGAGTGAGTGAGTGAGTGAGTGAGTAATCATCATCCTTCCCCCTTATTATGTGGTACAACGCCAGTACAGGATAATTACCAAGAACAAAATTGTCAATAATCGACAGTGTTGTTATTTTACAACTTCTGCCAGCCCTCCTCTGCTTCTGCCAGACTCTGCCGGTAATATTTTAATCCCGTGTATAGAATAAACGCCGACAACGGTGCCGAAATCGCAACCACGGTTGCCAGGGAATGGCCGACCAGTGCCGGGTCGCCATACAGGTAATCCGTCATCAAGGCGACGAAGGTCGGGCCAATGCCGAGTCCTATCAGGTTGACGCTCAACAGGTAAAGCGCCGAGACCTGAGCGCGCATCTGGTTCGGCGTTACCGGTTGCAGCGCAGCCGGTGCGATTCCGTGGGGCAGGCTCCATAGAAAGGTGAACGGCGCCATGAGCGCCAGCGCAAGCCATATATTGTTGACCAGGGGAGCGGCAACGCCGAAAGGAATGGAACAGAGCGCGCCGATCATGATGACCCTCAGGTTGGCATCCGTATAACCGCGCCGGCGCAGCGCGTCCGCCATCCATCCCGCTCCGACCACTCCGGAAGTACCGAAGACCAGCAACATGCTTCCGTAAACAAGACCGACCTCACCAGGCGTCCAGCCATATTTGCGGATGAAAAATGCCGGGGTCCAGGCCAGGATCGCATAGGCGAGCATCACGAACATGGAAACCCCGATCATGTGATGCCCGTAAGTACGCCGGTATTTGTGCAAAAATGCAATGATTTCCTTGATCGGAATGCCTTTGGGAACTGCGCCGGCTTGATCCCCGAGCAAACCCCTGCGTGCAGGTTCGCGCAGGGACAACACCAGCAAAGCGAGTAATATCCCGGGTAAACCGACAACGATGAATGCCATCTGCCAGGCTCGTATCTCTCCGAAAACAGGGACCTCAACCACATCAAGCTGTGTTACGAAATCGACGACATAGCCCCCGATGATATAAGCGAGCCCGGCGCCGAGAAAGCTGCCGCCGGTAAAGACAGCGATAGCACGCGTCACCTTACCGGGTGGAAAATAGTCGCTGAACAGGGAATATGAAGGCGGCGACAATGCAGCCTCGCCCACTCCCACCCCGATACGCGCGGCGAATAACTGTCCGAAAGACTTTGCCAGCCCGCATAAGGCGGTCATCAGGCTCCACAGGAACACGCCGGCGGCAATGATGGCGCGCCGATTCGAGACGTCTGCAAGACGGGCGATGGGAATACCCATCAGGGTGTAGAACAGGGCAAAGGCAATTCCTTGCAGGAGCGATATCTGTGTGTCGGTGAGCTGCAGGTCTTCCCGGATAGGTTCGACTAGCAGGTTGATAATCTGCCGGTCCACAAACGAGAAGATATAGGCTACTGTCAAAACACCCACGACGTACCAGGCATAGACCTGGTTGGGGTAGTCTTTGTGTTCAGTCGTTGGCATGGACAATCTTATAACTCAATGTCAGAGGTTCCTCAACATGCTTCTGGCAATGATTAGTTGTTGTATTTGTGAAGTGCCTTCATATAACCTGAACAGGCGCACATCACGATAGAACCGTTCTACATTATAATCCGCGATATAACCGGACCCGCCGAATATCTGCACCGCCCGATCCGCCACCCTGTTTACCATTTCGGTACAGAATAACTTGCAACACGCCACCTCCTCCGTCACCTGTTCCCCGCGAGTATAACGCCTGGCCGTTTCTTCAACCATGCATTTGCCAGCGTAGTATTCCGTCCGACTGTCGGCGAGCAGTGCCTGTATTAACTGGAAATTGCCAATCTCGGTGCCGAATTGCCGGCGTTCCCTGGCATAGTTTACACTGTCTTCAATCAACCGTTTAGCGGCGCCGACCGAAACTGCACTGATGTGCAGACGGCCGCGATCCAGAACTTTCATAGCTGTTTCGAAGCCCTTGCCTTCCACACCGCCTATCAGGGCCGAGCTGGGAACTCTTACATCGGTCAGCACAACGTCACAAACGTCAGATCCCCTCAGGCCCATCTTACGTTCCGGTTTCCCCAGTTCGATCCCGGGCAGATCAGCATCGACCAGGAATGCCGATATGCCGCGTGTTTTATCCTCACGGCTTCCGGTTCTGGCCATCAGGGTGAACACGCCGGCACGGGGTGCGTTGGTTATGAATCTCTTGGTTCCGTTAAGCACATAACTGTCGCCCTCAAGCCTGGCGCTGGTCTTCAGGGAACCGGCATCGGAACCTGCGCCCGGCTCCGTTAAAGCAAAGGAACCGGTTAACTCACCTGTAGCCAGTTTTGGCAGGTAATGCCTTTTTTGCTCTTCGGTACCATCCATTATGATGCCCTGGGAACCTATGCCGATGTTGGTGGCGATTACCGTGCGGAATGCCGGCGAAGTGTATCCCAGTTCCTGGGCGACAAGCGCCTCTTCAGACATAGATAAGCCCAGACCGCCGTATTGTTCCGGAATGGAGAGACCGAACAGGCCCATCTCTCTCATTTCCTCGACTATTTCATCGGGGATCCGATCTTCCTGGTCAACCTGCTGTTCAATCGGCAGCAAGCGTTGCCTTACATAACGCCGTACGGATTCCAATAATTGACTAAGAACCTCTTTGTCTGCGGCCAAAGCTGGATTCTCCCTACTTGCGGGAAGCCACGGCGTCAGCCAGGAGGCAGAGGATTTCAAACATCATGCTTGCACCTACCAGTGCCGTGTTACCGCTCGGGTCAAATGGCGGTGCAACTTCAACCACATCACCGCCGACCAGATTCAGACCACGCAGCGAACGCAGCATCATCTGGGCTTCAAGGGTAGTAAATCCTCCTATTTCCGGCGTCCCCGTTCCCGGTGTATAGACCGGGTCCAGACCATCCACATCAAAACTGATATAGGTAGGACCGTCCCCAACTATTTCCCTTGCTTCTTCCATAATGGTTTTATACCCCTTGTCGTAGAATTCATCCATATAGACAACCCGCATACCGCTGTCATGGCTGAATTGCCAGGTCCCTTTTTCACTCAATGACCCCCGAATGCCAATCTGGATGGTGCGCAGTGGATCCAGCAGCCCCTCTTCCACTGCTATCTTAAAAGGGGCGCCATGATGGAACTTGGAATCTGCAACATCGTCTGCGGTATCGCAGTGCGCATCAAAATGGACCATTCCCAAGGGCCGGCCTTTGCCAAGCGCCCTGAATATCGGCAAGGTGATGGAGTGATCGCCTCCTGCTGTCAAGGGAATCACTCCTGCGCCATGCACTTCCTGGTAAAATGACTCAATATCAGTGTGGCCTTGTTCCAGGTGATACAGGTGCCTGAGGGGGCAATCGCCGATATCCGCAATGCTGCACAGTTCAAACGGTGCGATATCCAGTAACTGGTTATACCGGCGAATCAGTGTGGACTGATTACGGATTTCCCTGGGGCCGTGTCTGGCCCCTGCCCTGTTCGTCACCCCCAGATCGAACGGAACGCCGATCAACCCGATATCGATACCATTAAGATCGGTAGCCTGAGGCAGGCCGAAAAAGCTGGCAATTCCGGAGAATTTGGCGCCGCCCGTTTTTCCCCTGCTGTCAGCTGCGTAGGAAATTATATCTTCCTCCCATTGTCAGGCTGACCTGTCAATCCACTGACCCGCGCATAAGCGGGCAGGTGGAACAATGGATGCCGCCACCGTTTTTCTGCATGCTGTCGTAGGGGATCTCAATTATCTCGATATTACGCCGTTCCAGTTGTGCACGGGTCCTGGCAGACATCCCTGGAGACATGAGCACCCTGCCCGGCGCGACCGCCAGCCCATTGACAATCCATGGATCATCCTCCGGCGTGATTTCGACGGTGTCAATGTTCAGCTTTTTCAAGTGCTGCAAAAAATCGTACGCCAGGTTACCGGCATCTACCAGGGCCAGGTTAACATCGATCATGAGAAAAGACTGGTCAATATGGATATTATAGCCGCACAGGTCAGTCACTATCAGTTCTACTCCCTGGTGCTTCAAGGTACTTGCCAGTTGTTCGATACCGTCGTTGTTCACGCGTATCGAACGTCCGACCACGGCAGTACTGGAATTGAGCCAGGCAAAACTCCCACCCTCGAACATCCCGGTCCCATGTATCGTATGCAGTATGGGCACACCGTATCTGGCCAGGGTCCGGGTGACACACAACTCCTCACCCCGGCGCATCTTCGCGGCAAGCCGTGAAACGATGGCGCCGCCCTTGATGGCTATGGATGAATCACGCGTGTAACAGGATTTGAAACGACCGCCGATTTCACCTTCCAGCATAATCACCTCGACACCCTCATCCTGCAGTGCCTGCACCAGGCCATCGTGATCAGCCTGCATTGCCGAGAGGTCGGGAATGGTATCACTCTGGAAATACCAGCCCTCCTCCAGGTCGCCGTAAGAACCGATACTTTCTATGCGTTTGGTTTTATCGATGACATCGAATTCGGAACCGGGGCGGTGCATCAATACCGTTTTCAATTTGCCCACGTCGGTATCACAGCCCCACTCCCTGCCCCAGACCGCATTGAGCTCAGATGCGGATTCAAATGCAGGCTCGGGGTGGGAACCGAACATCTTGATTGTCTGTGCATATATGTCGTCAACCATAGCCGGCATACTAATATATTCAGAGCCGCTTGACGACCGTACCTGTTTGCTGATTTTGCCTGTTACTCAAAGCGGTTAATGTTGTGCAGCTTAAGCCGCTACCAGTTTTACAGGAAGATTTTGCGGGCCGTTGAGACTGGGGTTGGGAAATTGCACTGGCGTTCCGCTGACTTCGAACGAACTTGTCAGGCGGATTAACGCCTTCAGGGTCTCCTGAGCAAGGACCCGCGACAGGAATATACCCAGACATATATGTATACCGCGATTGAAAGCCAGGTGCGCATTATTTTTGCGTGTGATGTCGAATTGTTCCGGTCGCCTGAATTTTTGTTCATCACGATTTGCCGAATCCAGCCAGCACGTCAGCACGTCGCCTTTCTTCACGGTTACGCCCTGGATACCTGTATCGGCTGCCACATAACGTTCGACATTCCTGAATGAGGGCCTGAAGCGCAGCACCTCCTCGACTGTGCCTGAAACCAGGTCCGGATCGGACCTTAAAAGGGATTGCTGTGCAGGATATTTATCCAGCAACAGGATTGCGTTGGTCAGTAACAGCGGCGCAGCCTCCTGTCCGCCCAACACGACCAGTATGGCTAATTCAGACAACTCTTCCCGGGTAAGCATTGCCCCGGTACTCGTGTTTTGCACGAGTATGCCCAGCAGATCCTGCGCCGGCGATCGGCGCCGCTGTTCCAGTTCCGGTGTAAGAAATTCGCCGACTTCCCGGTACAGGGGCTGCAACACCATGTCCCATTTTTTCTTGGGATCAGGATCCGTGAACAGGTGTAACTCATCAACCTTCACGACCTCCTCCGACCACCGGTGAAATGTATCCTGATTGCTTCCAGGCAGTCCCAGGATTTCGCTGATGATACGCGTAAACAGTGATTCCGCTACCCGGCTGTAGAAATCAGTCTCACCGGCTTCTATTGCAGTACGCAGGAGTTCTTCAACAATCGCCGCTATACGTGCTCGCAGTTGTTCAACCCTGCGCCGGCTGAACGTCTCATCCACCACCTCGCGCAACCGGGTGTGTTGCGGCGGGTCGTCGAACAGGACTGCAAAGCTACCTTTGAATTCCGGGACCGATGGAAACGTCTCGTGGTCGTGGACGATGCGGAAAATATCTTCGTAACGAAACACGGACCAGATCCTGCGCGGACCTTCGTGCAACATGACAGGCTGCTCGTCCCGGGCTTGCCGGTAGATTGCAAAACGTTTGTCTTCATCCATGTCCGGGTCGAACGGATCAAAGCTTAATGGTTCGATGGACACCTGCTTGATTAACCGAGTTTGTAGGTGTACCAGACATGGGGTTCCGAGTAACGTCCCGTATCGTTTTCACGGTCGATGAGCAGCGGCACGTGTCCCCCTTGGATAACGTATTCGCCACTTTCGGGAAACTGCATACCGGTCCAAGCTTCCCAGTCGGAAACCGGGGCCGTTATGACGGTTGAATCGTATGTGATTTCTGTAAACTGCGCGCCGGTGCGCTCCTGCATCCGTAGCCAGGGATCGAATTTCTCGCCGTTCTCCCGTGTCCATGTGACGTAGCGCTCTATTGGTGTCAGGGGATAAAGGGGTTTGAGCGTGGGTCTGACCGGGACACAGATTGCTTTAAGGCCATCCGCCGAGGCCAGCTCCTTGTAAGCGGAGATGATGCGTTCGGAGACTCCGCTGCCCCGTGCGTCATCGACCACCATGGCCTGTACCGGGCACAGAACATTGGGCACGATGCCCCGCCTGAACTGATCCGGGGCCGTTATCAGTAATTGCTGAAAACCAGGCAGGGATTCATCAGCCTGCCTGAAGTACGACAGCGCGTTGGCCGCGCCTAATAGTTTTCCACCGGCCTTGCCAACGAAGTAAAGCTGATAATGGGCAAACTTGTCGAACAGGTGCGGGCGGCAATCGTCGAAACCGTCGTGCAGCAGGAATTCGGGGAAGGATTCCCCCTCCAATTCGCTCAGTCTGTCCGAGAATTCCGACCGGTCCTTGTGCGAGACAACCTGGATTTCCATAAACGGGTCGCGCCGTGTCAGACCTCTCAGTTGTAACTGTAACTCACGGCCAGGCCAATCGTTCGGGGACGGGTCACGTACTCATAGGCGCTCCGGTTGCCCGAAAATCCCGGCGGTGTACCGCCCGTGATGCCCTCCTCGCTGAAAAGATTCCGACCATAGATACTCGCACTCCATTTGTCGGCAACCAGGGTGACTGATGCATTCCAGATAAAAAATGAATCCGGTTCAAAGTAATTTCTGCCGTACAGAACATCCCGGTTAAAAGTCGATTGCGATTTGCTCCGGAAGCTGGTGTCCACATGCCAGTTCAGAAACCAGTTATTCATCAGTGGTTGTTCGAAATCCAGTCCACCGGAGAAAGAGTGTTTGGGAACATTAGGCAGGTTATCTCCATCATACGCTGCTATGGAATCTTCGATGGAATTGGTGAATACCCCGCCAAAAGCCACGAGGTCCCGAATTACAAAGTCTTCAGTTATCTCGGCATCCGTGTAGCTGTAGCCAAGGTTGAAATGGAGTTGTTCCGTTATCCTCCCGCCGGCTTCCAGTTCTACTCCTATGGAACGGGCCTCTGAACCGTTGAACACACCCAGTTGCCCTGCAGGTGTTGTTTCATCGAACTGAAAATTATTCCAGTCTATGTAATACCCGGCCAGTGAATAGGTCAAGTTACCCCCGAGCCTGCCTTTGATGCCGGCTTCATAATTGGTTACCTCATCCGGGTCATAGGTGAGAAATTCAGGTAAAGAGGCATAAAAGCCGCCTGTCGGGAAGGGATTTGCGCCGCCGCGACGGAATCCCTCCGCCCAGGTAAAATACACCATCATTGCATCGTTGATAGCATACGAGGTGTTGACTTTGAACAACTGGTCCTCAAAGTCTGATCCAATCGGCCCGACAGCGGTAGTGCCCAGTAAATCTTCACCGTCATTTGCGCAGTATGGCCCGCAGAACGGTACTGTCTGTATCAGGTTCGCCTCGAAGTCCTGCCAGAAGGCGCGAATTCCGCCGGTCACCTGCCACTGGTCGGTGATTTTGAAGGTAAGCTCGCCGAAAACTGCAAAATTTTCAAACTTGGTATCAAAATCAATAGCAAATACCTTGTTCGGTAATTGCGGGTTGAAACCGTACCCGCCCAGAATTTCCTGGTCAAATTCATTGAAACCTGGAAACTCTGCGTCGAGAAACCATTCGAAATCCGTCTCCTGGTAGTAGGCGCCGACAACGAAATCAAAACGCTTGTCCCAGTCGGAGGCCAGACGCAGCTCCTGAGAAAATCCATCCTTGCTGAGCACATCCCGGTCAAGACCCATCAGGCGGGGGTAGTAACCGTACAGGTAGGCAAGATTGATGTTATCCGGATCGGGAACAATTTCATAAAAACCGTTGTCGACACGAAGGTAATCGGTCTCCGTATCAAAATACGACGTCGCGGAGGTAAACGTAGCAAACCCGAAATTGACATTAATCTCGGCCGATACGACATCTGTCTCATCTTCGTAGGGGGATGGCGCAACCTTGTTATGGGCATAATCACCGTCGTTACCGGGAAACGTTGTTGCACCGTTTGGATATGCTCCGCCGGGGATACCGGCAACGTTTTCAAAAAAAGAACCGGGGAACTGCGGAACACTGTTATCGCAGACACACCCCGTAAACCCCTGATTTACTCCCTGCAGGTCATCCTGGCTGCTCTCCTCGTGGTGATAAGAGAGTAACGCCTCGAAGCTATCGGCGGGTTTCCAGAGAACGGATACCCGCGTATACCAGTTGTCGTAATCGTTGGTGTCTTTCCTGGGGTCGAGCACAAAGCCGCTGGTAAGGTCATCCGCCACCCTGGGAATCGGTCTGCCTGGAAATTCACCAGGACTACCGCCACCGCCCTCGGTGGCAACCAAGCCGTTACCATCGATAAAACCGCCCAACTCTTCATAGCCGGCCGCTACACGCAACGCCATGCGGTCCGTAATCAACGGCACATTGACAACGGCATCGAAACCATAACTTAGCTCATCGGATGCATCGGTAACGGAGATATCAGACGAGGCATCCATGGAAAAAGCGCCGGCATCAGGACGGTTCGGGATAAATCGTATGGTGCCCCCTGCGGAGCTGGATCCATACAGGGTTCCCTGTGGGCCGCGCAGCACCTCAACACGTTCTATATCCTTGATGGACAGGGGAAAGAAGACCGGAGTCTCACCCAGGTATGTCGACACTGTGGGATCTGAGAGGTGTGGAAAATCCTGTTGATTCGTGCCTGACTGGGCATTGAGTCCCCTCAGTACGAAGTTGTTATTCGCGCCCCGAACCCCCGGTCCCTGGTCGATGGTAAACAATCCGGATACCAGGCGGGTCAGGTCGCTCAGCGTTGCTGTCCTTGCCCGGTTGAGATCTTCTTCGCTGAAGGCGGAAATGTTGTAGGGGATATCCAGAACCGTCTGCGCCCGGCGTGTTGCCGTGACGACGATTTCTTCAAGTTCCTGGGCAGGCGCCTGGGTCGCCGTCAGGATCCCTGCTGCCAGAGGTGTGAGGATAAACCGTGTGGATTCAGTAATGCGGGACCCCTTTCTGGAAGCGCGAGATTTTGTTGATTTTTTCATCAATTCCCCCTCTGATGACGATTTCTTCAAGTCTCATGCATTATAGCTGTCCGTGCGTTCGTGATAAAGAGAAGCAGGAACACACGCCTCTACTACTTTAGTATAACAGTTAACATAAAAAAACTAATTCCGCAAATTTGGTGATAGATTCTACTGGAATGATAGCCAATCAACCGGGAACTGTGTTTTATTGGATTTATTTCGTTCATGGAAGCAGGAGATATAATACTTACCATGCAGATGCCGGCAGATGCCGGAAGCCGGCCTCTGCAAGTGTGAGGGTCACGCATGGTATATCCTGACTTAAGATTAATGACTGGTGTAGCCGCGGGCTACGTCACGGGCTACGCGGGGCCGTACAGTTTTGTCGTCCTCGTCGGCCCGCTCATGGAGCGGTTTGACCTGACGGAGGCGGGAATTGGAGCATTGTTCGGCCTCGAAATGCTGGCTCTTGCATCCGCGTCGGTCTGGTTTGCATATAAAGGGGTCGGCCTGAACCTGCGCCGATGTTCGCTTGTTGGTCTTGGGGCGATAGTTTTGGGATATATCTATGCCCTGCTCTCTGCGCAGCTTTGGCAGTTTGCACTCGCACGCTTCATTATCGGGCTTGGCGAGGGACTGGTGCTGGGCGCTGCGAACTCAGCGGGCGCAACGGCTTCCAATTCAGAGCGCGTCTTCGGTGGGGCGCAACTGGCCATCAGTTCGGCCACGATACTTCTTGTAAGTGGGATACCCCCGTTGACGTTATATTGGGATTACCAGGCCGGAATAGGCCTGGTTCTTGCAGTACTTCTGATCATGGGTCTTTTTCTGGGTTATCTGCCGGAACGCGCGCTTGCAGAAAAGCCTGATAACCAGGTGTCTTCGCTCAACAGGCTTCCACATCTGCCGCTCGGATTCCTGATCCTGCTGGCATTCCTGTTATTTTCCCTGGCAGATCTCAGCGTCTGGTTATTCAGCGAACGTATAGGTGACCAGGTAGGACTCCCTCCCACAACCATCGGGTTGTTACTGGGCGTCGGGACAGGAATCGGACTCGCAGGTCCTGTTTTCGCCATATTTGTGCATGTCCGTTATGGCCGTATTCTGCCTTTCAGCATTGGACTTTTGCTTCTCGCAGGTTCCATCTTCGGGATCACCCATGCATACAATGTGCAGACCTATATAGTTAGCCTGTTACCGTTAAACTTTGCAGTCCTGTTTCTCTATCCATATTTCCTTGGCGCCCTGTCAGAAATCGACCCGACCGGCGCCTGGACCACCTTGTCCGCCCCCGTCGTGTCTTTCGGCCTGGCAGTCGGTCCAATCATAGGCGGGGTATTGGCCGCGGAATCAGGGTACGAGACGGTTGGATGGTTTGCCGGTGCGCTGACCCTGGGGGCGCTGGGATTAATGCTGGTGGTGTTGAACCGGGCGGTGTTCAGGAACGCGCTCAGCAGTGAGTGACTATAAGGTTGTTAAAGATACTCTGAACAAGTCCATCCAGGACTTGTCAGAGTGCGCAATACAAAAATGCGATTTTTGTATTGCTTCCAAAATCAATGACATACAGTCATTGATTTTGACGGCACATCCCTGTGCCGCAGGAACCTCTGACCTACCAGAGGTTCCTTAATTGCGGCATCACCTGCCGGGCAAATATACGCAGTCCCTCCATGGTCCGCTCGTAGGAATTTTCCCCGATCGTATCGGGACAGATCACGAGTTCCGTCACGCCGATGTCGACGGTACGTTTGCGCAATGCCGCAGCACAGGCGCTGACAGGGCCCACGTAAGAGAGCACGAACCCTTTGTGTTCCCGTTTGAGTTCGTCGGGGTCATAGTTGATCTGCGCAGCCCGTTCCTCGAGGACGTCATGCAGTTCATCAGGTCCGACTTCATTTTCCGTAAACAAAATGGCGGAGAGCCGGCCTTTTTTTATCTCATCAAAATTGCGACCCAGATCTTCGCAATGTGCTTTCAGTGTATGCATCGCCTCCACTACCTTTTCATCATCCGTACCGAGGAGATTTATCCGATCGGCAAACTCTGCAGCGAGACGGGTGAGGTATTTCTTGCTCTTGAATGCGATCTGGAGTTCCGGGCCGGACCGACGGACCGGTTTGGGGAAATTGACCAGGTTTCTTACGGAATAGTACTTGCCTTCAAACGTAGTGCGCTCCTCGGTCCAAAGGGAATTCAGTATTCGAACTTCCTCCTCCAGTTTGGCCGCGCGTTCGGTTCCGCTCAGATAGGGTTCCCCCACCGCCCGGGTCTGGTCCGGGGCATTGCCGGCGCCCATGCCGACGGTCAATCGGCCTTCACTGATAATGTCCACCAGCGTTGTGATCTTGGCGAACAGCGCCGGATGACGCCGGCCGCAAGGCGAGACCAGTGGTCCGATCCTCATGCGCTGTGTGGTCTCCGCCATGGCCGGCAGGACCGTCCAGGGATCGTATACCTCTACCCGGGCCTGGGCATTGGCGGGGTCATCGTCAAAATAGTGGGGAAACAAATCGTCTCCCATATAACAGGCGTCGTAGCCCAGTTCCTCGATTTCCTGCCACCCGTCTCTGAGCTGCTCGTAGTTCCAGCCCCAGCCCACCATCAGCGTTGATATTTCCATCAGGTTTTCAATAGTTGTATTCAGATCGATTTAACGATAATAGTAGTTAATCCTACTTTTTACTACGAATTCAGTTGGCATGCTAAGATATGATCAGTATCTTAAAGTGAAATACGGAGATCTGAATGTCGAAAAACAAGACCCGCGCCAGGAAGTCTGCTGAAAACCTGCATGGTCTGCTCGATGATTATGACATAGGCATCATCACTGAATTACGCAATGACGGGCGCATGCCTTACCGGGCCATTGCCGAGATAGTGGGATTATCGGAAGCCGCGGTCAGGCAGCGGGTGAACCGGCTGGTAAAAGACAAGGTTTGCCAGATCACCGCGGTAATGGACCCGAAGGCGCTGGGTTTGAACGCGGTCGCTTCGGTGGGCATGAAAGTCGATGGCGATTTTGTTGAGGTCGCCGACCAGCTTGCAGCCATAAAACAGGTTGAATATGTCATCCTGACCGCCGGGCTGTTTGACCTGATGGCCGAACTGGTCTGCAGGGATTACGATGAACTGTTATCCGTGTTACGCCTCATCAGGAGTATCCCGGAAATAAAGACAACGGAGCTTAACCTCATCCTGGAAACCCGCAAACTGGTTTATAACAGGCCATCATTACAATAGCTGGGGAAGCACTGAGCAAAATGGCGCTGCCTCTGGAAACACAGGCTGACATGCCGGGACATGATCCGGACTTCATGTCACGGGAATTTTCCTATGACCCGTTTCCGGTTCTGGCCGAATACCGAAATTCACGACCCGTATACAGGCATCAGACCAGCCAGATACCGTGTATCTCATTATTCCGCCACCAGGATATTGCCAGGGTATTGAAGGACGACAAGCGTTATAAAATGCTCCTGCCTGGTTCGGTTTATACCGGTTTTGGCAGCCGTTCTTTTTATCTGGACCCACCGGTACATACGGGAATACGGCAATATCTCAACCCGCAATTCGGGCATTCACGACTGCTCAGGATCACTGAACCAGTCAGTAACAAGTGTCGCCGGTTACTGTTGCAGTATGCAAATTCCGGATGTTTTGATTTCTATACTGAGGTAGCAGTTCCCTTGTCAGTTTTTGCCCTGTGTGAGTTCATGGGTTTACCGCACCAGGATACCGATAGAATTACTGAGTGGGGCAGGATTGCTTCCAAAAATGAAATGTCAGCCTGCTGCAGCCCCGGTCAAATGCCCGATGCCGATGAAAAACTGGACAGGTCCTATTGGGAAACCGGTAATTATGTTTCGGAATTATTTAATCGCCCAGGTGAAGGTGACACTGAAGAGGACGGCTTGCTGGATGCATTTCACTCTGTATTGAAGGAAAAGCGAAACGACATGAACAGAGAAGTGTTGATTGACATATCTGTCATGTTGATTACGGCAGGTTTCGATGCGATAGCAATGGCAATGTGTAACCTGTTACGCAGTTTTATCGAGCACCCTGATCAATGGCGATTACTGGAACAGGATCATAGTTTGATTAACCCACAGCCGATACGCCACATTGGCTTTGGCGCCGGTATTCACGCGTGTATCGGTGCTGCCTTGTCACGTTTGGAGTTGCAATCGATGTTGCAGGTGTTACTCGACCTGCGGCTGAATTTCAAGCCGGGAGATGAGGATTGGTGGGAGCCGGTGGTATGTCCAATGATGTTTGGTCCCGATGCCTGCAAAATTATATTGTCTGGCAGGAAGTAGTCTGGCTTGGTTGGAACCTGTTTGAGTACGGCTTTGTGGCATATATAAAAAACTCCTGGTACATGGCGGCCTGGTCTGCAGAGATTGAAGGCAAGCCGTTCGGGCGCGACCTGCTGGGCGAGCGTGTGGTGATGTATCGTGACAGCAGTGGTGAGATACATGCCCTGAATGCCATGTGTTGTCATCGTAATGCTGACCTGTCGGCTGGTAAACTGGTTGGCGATCATATTCAATGTCCTTTTCATGGCTGGCAGTATGACACCAGGGGTATCTGCCGGTATATTCCATCACAACCACCCCCACACCCCGTATACGAGACTGCGCGGGTCCCTTGTTATACAGTGAAAGAACAACACGGAATCGTCTGGATCTGGATGGGGGATGAAGGCGGTAAGGATGAAAGATTACCGGGCGCCGATATATTTCGTGACGAAACGGTTGTCAACCGTATAGCCGATACGCGTCTGCAGAAGGCTACCCCATTATCAATCCTTGAAAACGGCCTGGATGAAACACACCCGCCGTTTGTACATACACTGGATGAGGTGCTGCCGACCCAATTTCCCCGGCGCAACGTCAGGTTTTCGGAAAACAGGCGTCGCATGCAGTATCACATCGATGAAACGGCGGTTAATGCAGAATACACCCACCAGACGGCCGATAAACCGGACTGGAGAACAAGGGTAATCTATGGAACGACGCCGTTGAAATCCGTAACGGTCGGTTTTGATGTGGCCGGCATGGTCTATTTTCTTTATGAGCAGATTAACGGTGAGATACTCATTTTTTCCGGGATGGCAACGCCCAGCAATGATGAACATACCTGGTTTTTTTCGGCGTTTGAGTCCGATCGTTCAAACTGGTTCCGCAATCGGGTGGTAAGGTGGTACCTGCGGGTACAGAACGATGAAGATGAAACCATGATCAAATGTCTGCAACGACAGGTACACGCTGAGGATAACCGGCATTTAAGCGTGCCTGCCGACCATCCAGGCCTGTCCCTGAGACAGTTATACAGGGAATGGTTAAAGCAGGAAATTCGTTCTTCGGAATAAATCAGGACGTCCGGGCTCTTATCCTGCCCAGGGACCGCAGAATCACCAGCAAAATGGATAACGCGGCAATACAAAATCCAACCGTAAACCAACCCACGGTGATATAACCTGCGCGAACCGCGATAACCCCGGAAATAACCGGTCCGATGGCCATGGCGAATGACACGACGGTACCGGACAGGGTTGTCCACGATCCGTGCTTATCAAGCCTTGCCAGGACGCCCAGAAAATAGGGATAGAGAAAACCTATACTGATCAGGAGTAGGACCAATCCCGCGCTATAACTGATCGGACCGGTTGCGTAAACGACCAGGAGGGCGCTGCATCCTTCCAGAACCAACCCTGTAGTCAAAGGTATCACAATGCCTAACCGGTCTCCCAGCAGGGCAGCGAGCAAGGGCCCGCTCATACTGAGAATCGTCGCCGCCCCAAGGCTCCACGAGATGGCATCCGGTGTCATGCCTATCTCTGCCGCAATACGCTCACTGAAAACCCATATACCTATATCGCTCAGGTTTACCAGAATAAAAGCGATCAATATGCTTATGCCCAGTACCGGGAGTGGATAGTGGCTGACTTTACCGCTGATTTTGATGTCGTCCCCGATGCTGGTAACCGGGAGCCGGATAATGAGAGGGATTGATATGACGAGGGCCAGGATCATTGCGCCTATACTCACGCGAAACCCGTACAAGGCCGTGATCTCCGGGACAGCAAAAAGTAAAACGACCACAAAAGACATGCTGGCCAGTTGTGCCTGGGCGAATACGCGAGCCGGGTTTTTAACGGCTGCACCTGCACTATTCGCTGCAGCGAACGCCATGCCTTCACCTGTGCCCGCCAGGATACGGCACAGCGTAAACACCTGGAATGTGTCCGCTATGAGAGATAAGCCGTGTGCCATCAAGGCAAGTACGGCGCCTGTACAGGCAAGTTTCCTTAACCGCAGGACACTGACCTTGTATGAACAATAGAGTGAAACAAGGGCGATGGCCCCTGCCTGCAATCCGAATGACAGGCCGATTTCCTGCTCGGAGATGTCATAGGCATGCATGAATGCACCGACAAAGACAGGCGCCAGCCAGAGACTGAGCTGGCCGAAAATGTAACCACCAAAGATACCGGCTGTGTTTACCTGATTTTCCGGCCTGGTTTTAGTACTCTTTCCAGGTGATATTGCCATGTTCAGCGGGTCGGGAAGTGGTTGAGCGCAAGGCGGCGCCGCGCAGGGAATGGCGAGTCCTTGCCAAGCGGCGCAACGTCGCGGGCGACCGCTTCCCGGCCCGCCCGCAGGGAGCAAAGCAGAGGCTCCAATACTGCGTTGCAGTCCTTGACAAGGGCGCGCCATTCTCTGCGGACTGCGCCTTGT
>JAAXHV010000214.1 GCA_012270695.1 Gammaproteobacteria bacterium
ATAAATATCGATACCGATACCATCATCCCCTCCAGGGAGATGCGCCATGTATCAAAACGGGGTCTGGGCGAAGGGTTGTTTGCCGGCTGGCGCTATCTTGACGAGGACCCGGAAAAGCGGGAAAACAACCCGGAATTCATACTCAACAAACCGCAGTACGCCGGCGCCAGCATATTACTGGCTGGCAATAATTTCGGCTGCGGCTCTTCCCGGGAACACGCGGTCTGGGCGCTGCTGGAATATGGCTTCAGGGCCGTCATTGCACCCAGTTTCGGTTCGATCTTCTACCATAACGCGATGCGTAACGGCTTGCTGCCGGTAAGACTGCCGGAAGCATCAATCAACAAATTAACTGGCAATACCGGCCCGTCCGCGCCCGACCGCATTACCATTGACCTGCAAAATACGGATGTCAGCAGTGATACAGGACAGCGCTTCCGTTTCGATATTGAACCGATATACAAGGAAATGCTGCTGCATGGGCTGGATGCCATAGACATGACCCTGAAGCACCAGGCTTTGATTGAGGAGTTTCAGGCTGCAGATAAACAAAGACGAAGTTGGGCTTATCTGCTTTAGGCGCCAGTTCACTTGTAGCCAGACCTTGCCCGGTCCGTTCACGGGGACTGGGCCTGGCGAGTTGCATACATGAAAAAGACAGGCACAACCTTCGAGCTCAGCGCTTCTGACCTTGTCAATTACCTGAGCTGTCGACATCTCTCCAATCTTAACCGCGCGGTTGCCGAAGGGGAGCTGCCAAAACCATACACCTGGAATCTCCTGCTTGAGAGATTGCGTGAGCGCGGTGCTATCCACGAGAAAAAATATATTCTATACCTGAAAGACAAGGGGCATGACGTTATCGAAATCGGCGGCATCGGTGTCACAGACGAGGCCGTAAGCGAGACGTTAATGACTATGCAGCAGGGCGCCACAATCATTGTGCAAGGCGCACTCTCCAATAACGGTTGGGGAGGACGTATTGACGTCCTGCGCCGTGTGGAAAAACCCAGTACATTGGGAGACTGGTCCTATCAAGTCATCGATACCAAGCTGGCGCGTGAAAC
>JAAXHV010000215.1 GCA_012270695.1 Gammaproteobacteria bacterium
TCAATGAACAAAAACAACATCAAAACACCTGCCGCGTTTCATTTCATCGTTGTTTACATTTCCCTGCTGTTGTTGTCCGGCGTGGTTCACGCCGGCGAAAGTCTTGTCCTGAGAGGGGCGACACTGATTGATGGAACCGGTGTGCCACCTCTGGAAAATTCCGTCATCGTAATAGAAGGAAATGAATTCACCCGCATCGGTTCTGGAAACGACATAACTATCCCTGAGGGAGCCCGTATTATCGATGCAGAAGGGAAATATATTATCCCAGGCATGATGGATGCGAACATACACCTGTTCCGGGATGTTTCGATCGAGTTTATTGCCAGGTACGAAGACAGGCTGGAACTGCTGATAGCAGAAGCGGCACAGATTGCACTCAAGTACGGTCTGACGACCGTATTCGATACCTGGGGTCCGCTGCAACCGCTCATGAATGTCCGCGACCGGATAGAGAAAAATGAGATACCCGGCAGCCGCCTGTTTGTTGCAGGCAATATCGTCGGGCTAAGCGGGCCGTTCGGAAGAGACTTCAATACCCGGGGAGCCTGGGTCGCCCCAAAACGGTTCGTGAACCGCATCAATGCCATGTTCGAGGAAAATACAGGGCCGCAATTGTCCCTGCTAAGCCCCGAGCAACTACGGGGCGAAATAAACCAATACATCAATCGCGGCATAGATTTCCTGAAATATGCCGTAAACGGGCATGATTGCAAAGGCTGCTCCGGTTTTCCGGAATTATTGAACCTGTCCTGGCTGCTGTTATTCACACCGGAAGCGCAACAGGTCATAGTGGAGGAATCCCATAAGGCAGGTATTACCGTGCAAACACACACAAACACTGTCGTAGCCCTGCGCCAGGCAGTGGAAGCGGGGGTGGACCTCATGCAGCATTGTGCGCTTACCGGAGAACACCCGATCCCGGATTCGCTGATTCAACTGATGCTGGAAAAGAATATACATTGCGCGGTTCAACCCAGGACCTTAAAACGGATTGAAACCGAGAGTAATAACCCGGACATTTTCCGCCGCCCGCCCAAGAACCTGAAGACCAGGCACGAAAACCAGGTCAGGTTGATAAAATCCGGGGTTCCCTTACTGCTGGCCACCGATGCCGGCGTGGCAAATCCCATCAAGACCGAGGTGGAAGCAGACAAGGATCAATTTGATGTTGAACATCCGGAAATGATTGGCGAGGCGCATTTCATGTGGTTTCGCGCAATGATCGAAAAGGGAATGAGCCCTATGCAGTGCATCGTTTCCGCTACGAGAAACAATGCTGACGCCTACGGGAAGCTGGATCAGGTAGGCACAGTAGAAAGCGGCAAACTCGCTGATCTTGTCGTCCTTGAGAGAAACCCGTTAACCGATATTGAGAATACCAGGAGTATTTCGATGGTAATCAAGAACGGGCAGGTAGTGGATCGCGAGAGTTTGCCGCTGGAACCGATACTGACAAAATGATTGCACAGCGTTGCAAACCAGTCGCCACTGCTTTGCTGTTACTGACTATCCTGGTTTTATCCTGCTTCGAGGAGACCGGTGCAGCGGGAATAATCATCCGCAATGTGAACCTGATCGACGGCACCGGCAGGGATATTCAATACGGTGTCGATATCGGTGTTCGTAACGGCAGGATTGCAGAAATCGGGAAGCCGCTGCAATGGAACAGTGAAGCACAAATCATCGAGGGTAAAAGTCGTTTTGTCGTGCCGGGTCTTATCGATACCCATGTCCACCTGGATACTGCGGTATTGGCGCAATTATCGGAAACTGAACGAATTGAGGTTATTCGCCATAACCCGCGTGCTTTTTTATATAACGGCGTAACGACCGTCCTGAACGTATCTTCCGAGGAAGAATGGATCTGGGAACTCAGGGAAGCGCAGAGGGCGGGAGAAGTGATTGCTCCAAGGGTCTACGCGATGGGGAGCATGTTTTCTCCCGAAGGCGGATGGGGTTATGCGGCAGGATTGCCTGATGCGAACGCAGCCCGGGATAAGGCAATCCGTTATGTATCAAAAAACACGGATGGGCTCAAGATAGTCCTGGAGGATGGACTGGGCCGCAGCGGGAAATTTACGGAAATGCCGGACGAGATGCTGAATTCAATTGTCGCAGTCGGCAGGCAGCATGACGTTCCCCTGTATGTACATGCGATTAATATCGAAGAGTATGAAAGAGCAATCGCGGCGGAACCCAGGGCTATCGTACACGGACTCGAAGATCCCATACCGGCACACAGTGACCTGCTGGAAAGACTGAAACAGCATAATATTTATGTCGTTCCTACCCTGAGCCTGTTCAAATCGTTCGTTACCTATGACGGCTCTCTTGCTTCAAATATTCTCCGCAACAGTGTCCCCGGTTTCATGCTGGAATATGTAAAGGATCAACAGTATATGGAACGCGAGCGCACTTTGCTTAATGACTACACCAAAATAGATTCATACGAGTGGGTCGAAGAAAAATTACCCTTGTTTATGAAAAATACGACACTGATGCACCAGGCCGGTATCAAATTGGCCGCAGGGACAGATGCGGGGGGAACTGTGGGTTATAACTTCCAGGGTTACAACACCCCATGGGAACTGAAATTACTCGTGGAATGCGGCCTGACGCCGATGGAGGCGCTGGTTGCCGGCACCAGGAACGGCGCCGAGGTAATCGGAGTTGAAAACATCCTGGGCACGATTGATCCCGGGAAATTCGCCGATATGTTAATCCTGGGGAGTAATCCGCTTGACGACATAGGAAATATTCGGGATATTGACCTGGTTATCCAGGACGGAAGGATTTATGAGAGGGATTATTTTGCGTATAAAGAAGAGCACTTGTAACGGGATTTCCGGCAAATGACCGTTCACAGTTCGAAACGACAGTTTCTCAAGACAGGACTCTTCGGTCTTATCGGTCTTGGTAAGGCCGGCCGCGCATTTGCCCGGAGCAGCGCCAAAACCCATGTCCTCGTTACCGGTGCCGGCGCCTTCGGCGGCTGGACTGCGCTCTATTTACTTCGCCAGGGCGCACGTGTCACGCTAGTCGATCCATGGGGACCCGGCAATCCCCGTTCCAGTTCCGGCGGCCGCACCCGCAACCTGACCGGCGCCTATGGGACCCCGGAAGTCTATCGGGAGTGGGCGCGACGCTCGATGCAGCTCTGGCTGGAACACCAGGAGCAATGGCGGCTGCCACTCTATGACCCCATCGGCGCCTTGTGGATGGTTCGCGAAGACCTGGCAATCGGAGACACGGCAACCGATCGGACAGCAGATTATACGCGCTGGATGGATGAGGACGTCGAGGGTGGGGAAAAACTGACTCCCGACGAGGCCCATGCCCGCTTTCCCCAAATCAGCATGGATGGCATCCGGACAACTTTATATGAGAAAGAAGCCGGTATTTTGTTTGCCCGTCGCGCCTGTTATGCGGTCATTGACGGCTTCCTGGCCGAGGGAGGAGACTACCGGCAGGCCGGCGTGGTCTCCACTCGGATCAAGGACGGGGAAATGCAGGGTGTTAAGCTGAGCGACGGATCACGGGTCGAAGCGGACCGCTATGTGTTTGCCTGCGGCCCCTGGCTGGGCAAGTTGTTCCCGGACGTAGTCGGGAAACACCTGACGGTAACGCGGCAGGAAATCTATTACCTGGATATTCCCGGGGGAGATAAACGTTTCCATAAGAGTCAACTGCCGCATTGGGTCGACTGGGGGCAGGAAATCTGGTGGGGTGTTCCCGCCCACCAGAGCTGGGGTTTCGCGGTCGCCGACCATGGGCTCGGGCCGCGTTTTGACCCTGATTCCGGCGATCGGCAGGTCTCGGATGCCGGCAAGGAAGCCGCGCGTGCACAAGTGGGCGCCCGCTTCCCGGGGATGAAAGGGGCCGCTTACCTGACAGGTCGGGTTTGCCAGTATACGAATACTCAGGATGGTGACTACATCATCGACCGCCACCCGGAAGCGGAGAACGCCTGGGTCTACGGCGGTGGTTCCGGAACAGGTTTTCACGCCGGACCCGCCCGCGGCCAGGATATGGCAAAATATGTTCTTGGACTAGACATGCCGGATCCTCGATTTTCATTATCCCGATTTCCGGTCTAGCCATCGCTGGTATGTATTATTCCTGCAACAGTGCTGATATCCCTGGTAGACCTGTTGGCCACATTTCTGCCTGGATTCTTCCGGATATTCGGACTCTGACGATTTTTTGTGGTGGCTGTGCGTTAACAGGCTGAACTTTGCGCAAACAGGATAGCAGACAAGCACTTGAACAGACAGAATGTCCGTTGTATAACAAACACCAAACGCAGTCTGGAGGGATTCATCATGTTGCCATTCAGCCCGGTAAAGCATGCAGTCATAGCAATAACTTGTCTCAGCTTCCTGTATTCACCAACTCCTCTATTAGCTCAATCCGCTGGCAGCTCATCCGCAATACTCGAGGAAATCGTCGTAACTGCACGGAAACGCGAAGAGAGTTTGCAGGACACCCCGCTGGCGGTCAGCGCCTTCAATACGGCAGAACTGGAACAGCGCAACATCGTTTCGGTAAATGAGATATCCCAATACATACCGAATGTCCAGTACGATAATGTTGCATCCGAAGCCGGCGGCGGTAATTCCAGCCAGATCTTCATTCGCGGCATAGGCCAGACCGACTACGTTCTGACCGTAGAACCGGGCGTAGCCACGTACCTGGATGGGGTTTATATCAGTAAGTCCATGGGTTCACTCATGGATAACATCGACCTGGAACGGGTTGAGGTGATGCGGGGGCCGCAGGGTACGCTGTTCGGCAGAAATACCATTGGCGGCGCCGTGTCGATCATCTCAAAGCGACCCAGTGAAGAGTTCGAGGGCTACGCGGAGGTGACCGGCGGCAACTATAACCGTATCGACGGAAAACTATCGCTGAGCGGCCCCGTCAGCGATCGTATGCGTTTGCGCCTGACTGCCGCCAGCCAGAATCGGGACGGTCATGTCAAACGGCTGGTGGATGGCGATCGGCAGGGAAGCAAACAGGCCATATTCGGCCGCCTAGTTGCGGAAATAGACGTGACAGAAGACTTTCTGGCCACTGCCAGTATCGATATCACCGAAACCAATGAAGAGGCAGCCGCGCGGGTCGTGCTGTGGGCCAGTGAGATTAATGAAGGCGCTTTTTTTAACTTCTTTTATAACAACTTCGATTTCCCCGAGTGCAGCCCGTTTACGGGAGACCCTGCCCGTTTCAGTAATCCCAACTGCTATAACTCGCAATGGCAGACCGAACTGGATGACCTGGAGAACTACTCTCGCGGTCCAAACCAGTCGGATGTAAGCATCCTGGGTCTTAACCTGACTTTGGACTGGGATATCGGCCCTTTTGAAATCAGGTCCATTACCGCCTTCCGTGATTCACAGGTGGATATCGGCCAGGACTTGGTTGCCAATCCCTCCTTGTATATTGACTGGGTGGACCAGGATATCGAGATGGAGACGGTCACCCAGGAACTGCAGCTGAGCGGCACCGCCTTTAATGAACGATTCAGTTACCTGGTGGGGTTTTTCTGGATGAACGAGACGGGCAGCCAGGACTTTGGCGTGCGTTTTCCGCCTATCAGGATTACCAGTGGCGGTTCCATCGACAACACCAGCACCGCGGGTTTTGCCCAGGGCACGTTTGATATCACGGAGCAGTTGACCCTGACGTTCGGCGCGCGCTATACCCACGATAAAATCCGTTTCCGTCCGGAGCAGACGGTGGACGAACTGTACCTGAACTCAGGCCCGATTCTGGATGCCGCCCTGACACTGCCGACCGATCCGCCGTTACGGCTGCTTGCACCCGGCACGCCTATCCTGCCCCGGGTCTGGGCACAGGGCACCGAGGATAATTTCACGCCTGCGGTGACCCTGAGTTATGACCTTACCGATGACTTCATGGGTTATTTTACCTATTCCCATGGTTTCAAGGCGGGGGGCTTCACCATGCGCGCATTCCCGCCGGTCATTGCCGGCGTGACCACGCCTATCACGGAACCGAACGAACTCATCCCGACGTTCGGCCCCGAGGAAGTGGAGATGTTTGAACTCGGTATAAAAAGCGAGTTGTTCAACCGGCGCATGCGTTTGAACCTGGCCGGGTTCATCACCAATTATGACGACCTGCAGATACTGGGCTCGGCCGGAGATCTTGGCGTACCTGTCATAGAGAACGCCGGCGATGCGCGGCTGTGGGGCATTGAGGCCGAAGCACAACTGATTGTCAACGACCGCCTGCGCCTGAACGGCAGCCTGGGCTGGCTGGATCACAAGTACCTGAATGTGCCGCCGAATGAAACCGGTATCACCGAAGACGACAGATTGGCTAACGCACCGGAATGGAATGCCAACCTGGGTGCCACCGCCGACCTGATGAATAATGAACAGGGCCATGCTTACCTGCGTGTCGACTGGTCCCATAAAGGCAGCCAGTACAAGACACCCAGAAATGTAGAGCGCCTGCACCAGGGTTCCTATGACATACTCAACATGAGTTTGAGCTGGGAGAGTGTGGACGAGCACTGGCTGGCCACCGTAGGCGGCACCAACCTGCTTGACGAGATCTATATTGTCAGCGGCCTGGACTACCCGGGTACCGGCATCACGGCAGCGGCGCCGTCCCGTCCCCTGGAATGGTATGTCAGGCTGAAATATACGTTCTGATATAATCTGGTCGCATCGCTCGGCCTAACCCGCATTTCTCACCAAGCCGCTATTTGCCATCTGAAACATGATTGCTATCAATAAGTTATGGTAGTATTCCCAACATTTCGTCATTACGCACTGCGCTTGATGCGCCCTCGCTTGTCTTTTTGCCCACAGCGGGCACGTGCTCCCTCAACCAGAGCTACGGCTATGCTTTCGGTCGCAGGCACCCGCTGTGGGCAAAAATCCGGCGCGATCATCGCATCACTTGGTGAGAAATACGGGCTAACTGTCCGGTCTGGATCGTACAACATTTCTGCCGGGCGCGGATTATCCGGCCTGCATGGGGCGTCGCTAGTCAGACAACGTCGTTGACGAGGATGATCATTGCGTCTTCCCCGATGATGACCGGCCCCGCAAAAGTCTCCTTGGCTTCACCGAGGATCTGGGACCAGATTTCCGGTCCGCGCCGCACACCGTAGTACATGGATGCCATCTCTATGGCGGCCGGCGGGCTGTCGTATGGCCCGAGGTGGGTCAGGACCAGTTTTTTTGCATTGGCTCGCTGCGCAATCCACCCTGCCCCGCGTGGTCCCGTATGCCCCGTCCAGGCAATTTTCTCCGCTCCCTGCTGCCCGTCCACGTTCTGCCTGTAATCCAGTATGTCCTCCAGAAATGTACATTCGTGTACTAGCACGTCTACATCTTTGGAGAGTTCGACCATGGCATCGCAGGGTTCGGTATCGCCACTGAACACCGCGGAACCATAGTCACTGTCGATCCTGTAGGCGTAGGAAGACCGCTCGAAACCCAGTGGCTGCAGGTGGACAATCTCACGGGAGGTAACTTTGAACTTGTCCGTCTCGACGATAACACCCTCGTGGATTTCCTCCACTTCGATCGGCGGTTCCGGTTGCGGGCGGTTGGTGATATGGTCCGGGAGTTGCTCGATATAGCGTTTCACGAACTCGACGTCGATATGGTGGGCCTCCAGCATCCCGTCGCACATGCGTTTCGTCCCGGTCGGCCCGAAGACCTTGATGGGGGTGGACTTACCGCAGTTCCAGGTGCTGAACAAAAGATAGTTGTAATCAACGATATGGTCCCAGTGCATGTGGGTAATGAACAGGTAACCGACATCGAGCGGGTTGATCCCTGCACGAACGAGATTTACCGTGGCCCGCTCGCCGCAATCTATAACGAGCACCTCACCGTCTATTACCACCGCCTGGGACGGATTACCCCGAACAGGATCCGGAACCGCTGAACCCGCTCCCAGGAGGACGACTGTCATTCCCTTCCAATCATTCATGGCGCCACCTGCGTATTTTCTGAATTCCCATAATATTATATACCCTCCAGCTTCACCAGCGTGCTGTGCACACTGGTGCTCTGCGCCATGTCCGCCCTGTATCCGATATGCAGAATATTGACATTACTCTTTTCCTGTTCCCGTTTCGGCCACCTGCCTTTATAGGACACTAACACGCCGGGCAGTGCCATTTTATCTATGCTTGCGGTCAATCTCAGGCTGCCGCCGTCATTGCTCAAGGTGACGGGCGCGCCGTCCACGACGCCGAGGCGTTCGGCATCCTGCGGATGGATATATAGCTCCGGCTTACCGGCATTGCGGGCGAGTGTGGGGTCATTGGCATAAGAATCATTCATACGGTAGTTCGATGCGGGCGTGACCAGGCGCAACTGGCCATCATTGTCCCTGAGATCGGTTGCCGCCTGTGGTATCCGAGGCAACCCCTGCGTCTCTGCTGTGGCAGAGGCCAGTTCTATCTTCCCGCTCGGTGTCGGAAACCGCAGGTCCGACCAGGGGATCACCGGTTCGGCGCTGATCGGTTGCCAGCCTCTTTGCTGGAAGCCCTTAAAATCCTGTTCGACACCCATCTGCGCCAGCATGGTGGCAATCAGGTCTTCATCCGTCTCAAATAATTCCTTATCCGTATAGCCCATCCCTTTTGCCAGACGCCGGAAGATCTCCTGGTTTGGCAGAGCTTCACCCATGGGTTCCACGGCCTTGGACTGTACGCCGATATTGTAGTGAAAATAGCTGAAGGTCAGGTCGTCGAACTCCAGGAAACTGGCAGCAGGCAACACAATATCGGCGTAATCCGCAGAATCCGTCTGAAAACAGTCAATGACCACCGTAAACAGGTCATCTCTCTTCATAGCTTCCCGCAACCTGGTCTGGTTCGGCGCAGAAGCGACCGGGTTGGTATTCCAGACGAACAGGGATTTAAACCGGTTTGTATCGAATAGTTGTTCCGCAAAATCCATGTGACTGACTGACACGGGTTCGGCTGCGGCAAGCTGCGCGCCGGCCATCGCATCAAAATCCAGCCCGGCGATGGCCGGTGTAGTGGTGACGTAGGTAAAACCGGCGCCGGCTTTGCCTATATTACCCGTGAAGGCCGGCAACAAACCCACGGATCGCATGCAATTGCCGCCGTTCAACTGGCGCTGAAAGCCCTGTCCCAGCCATAACAGCGAGGGGCCCGCGGCATAGCACCTGGCGGATTGTTCAATCAATCCTGCCGGCACACCTGTCTCACGTGCGCCCCATTCCGGTGTGCAACCCTCGATAACGGGTAATATCTCCTCGCTTCCAACCGTATGAAGACTGATAAATTCATCATCGAGCAAGCCCTCTCGCTGCATCACGTGCAACAGGCTGTAAGCCAGCGCAGCGTCGGTCCCGGGGTAGAGCTGCAAATGATAATCAGCGGATCGGGCCGTTTGTGTACGCAACGGGTCGACTACGATCTTTTTCACATCGGAGGCGGCAAACCAGTGTTTATAGCTATGGGGTCCCGAATGGGACGGGTTGGCGCCCCAGATCATGACACAGTTCGAATCCTTGATCGTCCGGGGGTCAAACCCGACATGGGATTCCCCGTACAGTAACGACAGTGCGGCGTGACCTGCTGCGTTGCAGATACTGTCCGGGTCAACCTCAGCAGCCCCCAGCTTCAGAAAAAAGCGCATGGGAAACAACAAGGCCACGAGCGACAACGTCCCGGAATAATGGGTGTGTATGATTGATTCCGGGCCGTGGTTGGCCACGTCGTCTTTCAAGCGGCCGGT
>JAAXHV010000216.1 GCA_012270695.1 Gammaproteobacteria bacterium
GTGCGCGTTCTCCGGTATGCTGGGGTTAAAGGTTGTTACCGTGTTCATTTAATATTGTAAGGATACCTTACAATATAGTATAATCAAAATATGAATAAAAATACAACCGGACAGGTCGTTGATTTCACCACGCTTGGCGAGTTAATCGGCTTTCAGCTACGGCAGGCGCAGCTCCAGGTATTCAACCATTTCCGCAAGACAGTCGGAGCAACGGGGATCACGCCGGGCCAGGCCGGTATTCTCATCCTGATACGGAACAATCCCGACATCAGTCAGGCCGCCCTGGCCCGCGCTATTGGTGTGGAACGGGCTACCCTGGGACAGATTATCAGCGATATGGAGGCCAAATCCTGGGTGGAGCGGCATCCGTCTCGATCGGACAGACGCAGTTATGCCTTGACCCTGTCTTCGTCGGGCAAGGCTTTCCTGGAAAAAGTGCTGGAGAAGATCAGCTTCCATGAGCAGGACATGACCGCTCACCTGAGTACGGAAGAACGGCGGGAGTTTCTGCGCCTGTTGTTGAAATTCCTGGGTGTTGACAGCGAGGCAAAAACTCTTGATAGCTACTATCGGAGCGGTTTAGACTCGCAGACCCCTGCTGGAATGGAGAGTTACGCCAATGACATTCAAACTGCCTGACAGGGATGAATTGAAAACCATCGCCGCTTCCATGGGATTGACCGTGGATAACACCCTGGCGGAAACCATGCTTGAACAACTGGCCATGTTCGGCGGCGCCTACCAGTTCATGGATCAACTGGAAGACAACCTGCCTGAAATTCAGTACCCTGACAGGAGTTATCGGCCACCCGACCCGGAGGAAAATCCACTGGGCGCCTGGTACGTCAGGACCGACCTGAAAGGCAGGGATTCGGGACCGCTCAAGGGCAGGACGGTTGCCCTCAAGGACAACATCTTCCTGGCGAACGTTCCCATGATGAACGGCGCCTCGATACTGGAAGGTTTTGTCCCGGATTTTGATGCCACCGTCGTCACCCGGCTGCTGGACGCCGGCGCAGAGATTACCGGGAAGGCGGTATGTGAATTTCTCTGCGTCTCCGGCGGCAGCGCCACAGCCAGTACCGGTGTTGTCAGAAACCCCCATCACCACGATTATTCTGCCGGCGGTTCTTCTTCGGGCAGCGCCGCCCTGGTTGCCAACGGCGACGTGGATATGGCCCTGGGCTGCGACCAGGCCGGATCGGTGCGCATACCGTCCAGTTTCTGCGGGGTCTACGGTATGAAAGCGACCCATGGCCTGATCCCCTACACGGGCATCATGGGCATGGAGGCCATGCTGGACCACGTCGGTCCCATGACCACAAACGTGCGCGATAACGCCCTCCTCCTGGAAGCGTTGGCAGGTTACGACGGCATCGACAGCCGGCAACGCCAATTACGGGTACATAAATATACCCGGGCGCTGGATGAGGATATCAGTGGCATGAAAATCGCCATGGTAAAAGAAGGTTTCGGCCACCCCCTGTCAGAGCCGGGCGTTGACCGTTGTGTCCGTGACGCGGCAGGTAGATTTGCCGATATCGGCGCCGAAGTGGCAGAAGTCTCCATCCCCATGCACCTGGATGGCGTGCCGCTCTGGGGCAGCATCATCATTGACGGGCTCTGGCAGACCATGCGCCATAACGGTCTTGCAATGAACACCAACGGCATTAATTCACCCGCGCTGGAAACGTTCATGTCCGGCTGGCAGGACAAATTCGACCGCTTCCCCGTGAACCTGCACCTGATCCTGATGTTGAGCAAGTACCTGGAGAGGTACCAGGGCAGGTATTACGCTAAAGCGAAAAACCACCTGCCGAGACTGATCAAAGCCTACAACGACGTGCTGGAAGAATACGACCTGTTATTGTTGCCGACCACCTTGATGCAGTCGAAAAAGAATCCGCCGGACGCTCCTGACCCGGCTATCGATGACATTGTATTCCTGGCGTTCAACACGGTGCTCAACACCTGCCAGTTCGATATCTCCGGCCACCCGGCCATGTCGCTGCCTTGCGGCTTGCGCAACGGACTGCCCGTCGGCATGATGCTGGTAAGCAGGCACTGTGACGAACCGGCCATCTACCGGGCTGGCAACGCCTTCGAACAATCATACAACTGGCAGAAAATATGAACCGGATTGTCAGCCATACCCGCTGTCCGGTAATGAATATTCACCCGAAACCTGGATTTGTTTCTCCCGGAGTGACCGTGTATGCGTAATTATCTTCATATCGACCTGGGAAAGCGAACGGTGCAAGCCGTAGAACAAAAGGGGGAAGAACTGGTCCGCATCGGACGCTACCTGATCGCCAAGACTCTGCTGGAAGACAATATCGCCCAGGTCGATCCCCTGTCAGCGGATAACCCGTTGATTTTTTCCGCGGGGCCGTTCGCCGGCACCAACTTCTCCAATGCCAACCGCACCAGTGTCGGCTGCAAAAGCCCGCTGACTGGCGGCATCAAGGAGGCCAATGCCGGCGGCACCTTTGGCGTGGCGCTTGGCCAACTGCACCTCTCGGGTTTTACCCTGCACGGCGCCGGCGATGAATGGGTCATTATCCACCTCAGAAAAGACGGCAGCATCGGCTTTGACTCCGCCAGGGGTTTCATGGGCAAAGGTAATTTCGAGACGGCTGCGCTGTTGCATGAGAAATACGGTAAAAAGGTCAGCCTGGCCCTGTGCGGCCCGGTCGGCGAATACCAGGGGCTGCTTGCCGGCATCGCTATCAGCGACACCGATCGGCGTCCCTCCAGGCTGGCGGCGCGCGGCGGCGTCGGGGCCGTGCTGGGCAGTAAAAAAGTGAAGGCCATCGTCGCCGACCTGAACAAAATGCCGCAACTCCATGAACGTAAAAAAGTCATAGGCGGTGTCCGTCATTACGCCGAAAAACTGGGCAAAGACCCGATGATTGACAGCTACAAGCGCTTCGGCACGGCCATGATGGCGGATTACATGAACCACGTGGGCGGCCTGCCGGTACGCAATTTCTCCGCCGGACGCCTGGTTGACACCAACCTCGAAACCATGAAGATGGGCGGCGACTTCATCCGTGAGCAGAATATCGCCCGGGGTGGCGATCCGTCACACGCCTGTATGCCGGGTTGCCTGATCCAGTGCAGTAACGTGTATGCCGACGCTGAGGGTAATGAAATCGTCTCACCCGTCGAGTATGAGACGCTGGGATTATTGGGAACCAATTGCGGCATCAAGGAGCCTGATGACCTGGCAAGATTGAACGCCATCGCCAACGACCTGGGTATCGATACCATTGAAACAGGCGCCATGGTCGGCGTACTGATGGAGGCCCGCGTGGGTGAATTCGGCGACGCCGGGTTTATCGCCGAGGTCCTGGAAGAAATCCGTAACGGTACGAAACAAGGCCGGCTCTATGCTCAGGGCACCGCCTCTGTCGGCGAGCACTACCGGGTTGCGCGGGTGCCGGTCATCAAGCGTCAGGCCATCAGCGCCTACGACCCCCGGGTTGTGGAGGCGACCGGCATCACCATGATGGTGACCGCGCAGGGCGCGGACCACACCGCGGGCAATGTGCCCCGGATGGAGACCGCGGACAAGTCCATGGACGAGATTGCTGCAGCCAGTCATGCCGCCCAGGTACAGACCGCAGCCACGGATTCACTGGGATTATGCGTTTTCGGCCGCACTGTCACGGCAGTTGAATTGGATGCAATCACCGAGGCGATAAATGCCGCAGTCGCGACTGGGCTTGACTCGTCTTTCTTCAACGAACTGGGCCGGGAAACCTTGCGACTTGAGAGAGAATTCAACCGGGCGGCAGGCTTTACCGAAGCTGACGATGAATTGCCCCGGTTTTTCTATGACGAGCCCCTGGCGCCCAGCAACCGCGCCGCGCGCTTCCACGCCAAAGAAGTCAACGAATTTGTTAATGACTGGTGGCGGCAATAACCGTGCTCAACCCCGACCATAGCGCTGACATGGCGCGAGAAGATGCGGCATCGGCTGATGCCATGCAGCTGGATTTTCAAACACATCCGCAGCGCTATCGCCACTGGAAGCTGACGACTTCCGGGGCTATCGCAAACCTGGATATGGACGTGAGTGAGGACGGCGCCGCGTTTCCCGGTTATGAACTGAAGCTGAACTCTTACGACATCGGCGTCGATATCGAGTTGTACGATGCGATTCAACGGCTGCGTTTTGAGCACCCGGAAGTAAAAACCGTGGTGGTCGCCTCCAATAAGCCCACCATGTTCTGCGCCGGCGCCAATATTCGCATGCTGGCAGGGGCGTCCCACGGCCATAAGGTGAATTTCTGCAAATTCACTAATGAGACGCGCAACGCCATAGAAGATGCAGGTGAGTACTCCGGCCAGCGCTACCTGTGTGCGTTAAACGGAACGGCAGCCGGCGGCGGTTATGAGCTGGCGCTGGCCATGGATTACCTGATCCTGGTCGACGACGGCAATGCCGCCGTGTCACTGCCGGAAATCTCCCTGCTTGCCGTTCTGCCCGGCACCGGCGGTCTCACGCGGCTCGTCGATAAAAGAAAGGTGCGCCGCGACCTGGCTGATGTCTTCTGTACCGTAGAGGAAGGGGTGAAAGGCCAACGCGCGGTCGATTGGCGCCTGGTGGATGAAACCGTGCCCAGCTCGCAGTTCGCGCAACGAGTGGCTGAGCGGGCCGAAGAAATGAGCCGTATGTCCGACCGTCCCGACGCGTCCGGGGGAGTGCAACTGACGCCGTTATCCAGGCTAATCAAGGCAGACAGTATCGAGTACGACTGGCTGGGCCTGTCCATCGACAGGAATAACCGCAACGTTACCCTGCTGATAAAAGGGCCTGATACTGAGGCGCCTGACAATCCGGCGGAGGTGATAGCCATGGGAGACCGGTTCTGGCCCCTGGCCCTGGTCCGGGAGTTGGACGACGCCTTGTTGCACCTGCGCTTCAACGAAGCGGACATCGGCACCATCATTATCAGGAGCGCCGGAACCGGCGATGCCGTCAAAGAGTATGACGAATTCCTGCAACGCAACAGGGATAACTGGCTGATACGGGAAACCATCCTCTACTGGAAACGCACGCTGAAACGGCTTGACCTGACTTCCCGCACCAGCTTTGCCTTCATCGAACCCGGAAGCTGTTTCGCCGGTTTGCTGGCGGAGTTACTGTTCGCCGTGGACCGCAGCTACATGCTGGACGGGCAGTTTGAAGATGATGACACGCCAGCGGCAACCATCATGCTGAGCGAGAGCAACTTCGGCCCGCTGCCGATGTCCAACGGTTTGACGCGTCTTCAAACCCGTTTCCTCGGCGAACCCGACAGCGTTGCAGCCGCAAAAGGGTATATCGGCAGGGAAATTGACGCAGGTCTGGCCGCGCGCCTGGGCCTGGTCACTTTTACCCCGGATGACATAGACTGGGAGGACGAGATCAGGATGTTGCTCGAAGAACGGGCCAGTTTTTCTCCCGACGCCCTGGTGGGGATGGAAGCCAATTTACGCTTTGCCGGCCCGGAAACCCTGGAAACCAAGATCTTCGGCCGGCTCAGCGCCTGGCAGAACTGGATATTTCAACGTCCAAATGCAGTCAGCGACGCCGGCGCGCTGCGCCGTTACGGCAGCGGACTGCGTCCCGAATACGATAAAAACCGGGTATGACAATAGCGGGCATTCCGGCGAAAACAGACATTCAACGGAAAATCCAAGCGTCATTCCGGCACGGCAACAGTAGTGAGAACACGACCATGAGTAACGTAGATTATGACACCCTGATCCCTAACAACGTGGGGCTTGCCGCGGACCGGCGATTGCAACGCGCGCTGGAACGCTGGTATCCGAATTATATCGACTGGTGGAAAACCATGGGGCCGGACGGCTTCCAGGACCTGGAAGTGTACCTGCGCACGGCCATCGGCGTCGACCCGGAAGGCTGGGCCAGGTTCGGTTACGTGAAGATGCCGGAATATCGCTGGGGCATACTGTTGGCGCCACAGGAAGAGAACCGCAGGATCGCCTTTGGCCGGCACAAGGGCGAACCGGTGTGGCAGGAGGTGCCGGGAGAGTACCGCGCCATGTTGCGGCGCCTGGTTGTGATACAGGGAGACACGGAACCCGCTTCGGTGGAACAGCAGCGCTTCCTGGGGCATACCGCTCCGTCACTGTATGACATGCGCAACGTCTTTCAGGTCAACGTCGAAGAAGGCCGCCACCTGTGGGCTATGGTCTACCTGCTGCACAAGCATTTTGGCCGAGATGGCCGGGAGGAGGCAGAGGATTTACTGGTGCGCCGTTCCGGGGACAAGGACAAACCCCGCATCCTGGGGGCGTTCAATGAGAAAACGCCGGACTGGTTGTCGTTCTTCATGTTTACCACCTTCACCGACCGGGACGGCAAGATGCAACTGGAATCCCTGGCCCAGTCGGGCTTTGATCCCCTGGCCCGCACCACCCGCTTCATGCTCACCGAAGAAGGTCACCACATGTTCGTGGGCCGCACCGGCGTTGAGCGGGTGGTGAGGCGAACCTGCGAGGTGATGCAGAAAAATAAAATTGATGACCCCTCTGATACCGGGTCGGTCAGAAACCTGGGCGTCATCGACTTGCCGACCATACAGAAGAAAATCAATTTTCATTATTCCGTTACCCTGGATTTATTCGGCGCCGAGATTTCCACCAACGCATCCAATGCCTACAACGCCAGCCTGAAGGGCCGTTTCAGGGAAACCACCATCGACGATGACCACCAGCTCCATAACAGCACCTACCCGGTGCTGAAACATATCAACGGACAACTGGTCAGCGTGGATGAACCGGCTATCAACGCAGTCAACAGCCGCCTGTGTGACGATTTTATCAATGACTGCGAACAAGTCCTGGCAACTTGGAACAAGGCTATCGCCGACAACGGCTACGCATACCGCCTGAGATTGCCCAGCCGCGCTTTCAACCGGGCGGTCGGCGAGTTCAGCGACGTTCACGCCACGGCGGAGGGCGACCTGGTCCCGCAAGCCGAATGGCAACAACGCCGGCAACAATGGCTGCCGGATAACGATGACCTGGAATTTCTGCTATCACTCATGGAACAGGTTACGGAACCCGGGAAGTTCGCCCACTGGATTGCGCCACCCCGTGCCGGCATCAACGGTAAACCCGGCGATTTCGAATACGTCAAAATAGCTGCCTAAGCCATTGCAACGCTTGATTTCTCCAACCGGGAGATGATTCGGGTTAAAAATCAACGGTATCGGGTATCTATGACAGTGAAATCAGGTGAATAAAGATGAATTATGGTAAGCAAAGATAAAGATAGACTTGACAAACAGATATTTCGGCAATAATTTGTACTACCGCCCTGCCATTTCACCGGTGGATGCGCTCCGGTGAGATAGCAGGGCTAATTTTAAAAGTCATCTTCAATCAAAGGGGGCAGGCAATGCTTGAGTATGCAATTGGTATCTTCTTAGTAGCGGCAGTTGGCGGATTAATCATGGCGTTAATGATTTTCAAGGGCAAAATGGCGCCCTGGGCATTATCGCTTCTGCACATGTTGTTAGGCGCCACCGGCCTGGTATTAGCAGGCATTGCAGCCATGACTGTCGGTGGCGGTGTGTTGGTAATGGGGCTGATTGTCCTGCTTGGCGCAGCCGTGGGCGGGTTTTACCTGGCATCCATCCACCTGGACAAAGAGATAGCTCCCCGACCGGCCGTCGTTGTCCATGGGATGGTGGCAGTCGCCGGAGTTGTTCTACTGCTGATAGCCCTCTTTGCAGGCACATAGGTATTAATCAAGAATTTCAATGCCGGATAGAGAGGTCGTCAGGAGACACCGCTTTCATCCGGCATTGGTTCACTTTCCCATTGCCTGCTGGGTCCTGTCCCATCCGACGGACCTGGCCGCGCTGATTGGTATCAAAACCCTTTTTTTTGGCCTGGATTGCTGGGCCGTCTCGGCACTACTGGTATGGGCAGGGGTTGTTTTCGCTTTGCCTGCAATGGTTGTCGGCATCTACGATTTCATGCAGCTACCGGACGAAGACAGGTTGATGTCGGCATTTTACAAACACATCAGTTTCGTCGGCACGGCATGGATCCTGTACCTGGCGAGCGGCTATACCCGACTGGCCGACAACCTGGCTTTAGCGCCGCCCGCGTTACTGCCGGCGCTTATCTCCGCTGTCGGCTTGTTATGCCTTTGTATCGGCGGGTGGTATGGCGGACAGATGGTATACAAATATCACCTGGGAATAAATCCCGGCGAGTGATGGGTCCGTGATTATACTTTTTTTATTTCCAGGTCGTGGCCGTAAACAGTTTTCAGGACCGCAATCAACTCCTGCGTCCTGGCCGCGCTGACCAGGTAAACGGTATTCAATATCTTTCCGTCCTCGAATACGATTTGCAGGAACTCCCGTTCCATCCTCCCTGAGTCGGTTATGTCAATGATTGAAAATGAGCGTAGATGATCAATCTGGTCGATGTTGGTGCTGGTAGCCAGGAAACTGCGCCAGCGGCGATAGCTGATCTGTTCTTCAGTTACGACAAGGTGGGTGCTGTACGCTACCAGGTTCAACAAAAAAACAAAAACACAGGTCGAAATGCTGATTTTGCCGATCCACGAGAACCATTTTTGTACGGCGACACCACCGTCTTTCATGCTCAGCAAGGCGGCAAAGCGTTCCTTGCCCAGCATTCTCATAAAAACAGTGCAGATAATGACAGCCAACGGGAAGCCCAATAGCAGGCCGGTCATCAAAGAATATCCGAGCGAATCTGACATGCGCGATTCGAACAGGTAGCCGGATCGAAAACTGACGGAAAGACTGAATAAACTATACTGGATTAACCCGACAATAACTCCGGATATGATGCTGACGATCAAATAAATGCTTTTGTACTTGAAGCCGATGTCTTTTTGATAGCGCTCCAATCGACTTGCGTCAATCCGGGCGATTTCTGCAAGCTTGAACAACGGTTCTTTAATCACCCAGAAGTAACGATAGATAATGACCAGTAGAATTAACGGGAATAATATGGCAATTAAGGTTGTCAAAGAGAGTTCTCACAGTGACGCAGTAGTTATCTTTATATAGCATAATTTACGATGAACAGTGTCATTGACAAATTTCGAAACGGTGTTTTGCTCTCAGCCTTTCTGCTTTCAGGATGTGCGCTTCCGGAAAGCGAACTGTCGAACACATCCTATTCCGGGGAAATGACTTATACCTGCGCTGCCGGCGCTATGGTCGGTGCAACCGGCAAAACGGATGAACTGCTGACTGAACGCGGTATCCGTTACTATGTCCGCACGCCGTTGAATTACGACAACCGTATCGCGCACCCCCTGATGATGGTCTTCTCCCCGGGCGACCGTAGCGGACTGGGAACGGAGTGGTTTACCAAGCTCACGACCGGTGCCACCCGTGACGGATTTGTCGTCGTCTACGCCGATAACCGGCCGCGCAAGTTACCCGCCCTGAACAGGCCGCTGGCAAAAGAGTGGATCCTGGAGCTGGGCACGATTCCTGCACTGGTCGCCATGCGCTGGTGTATCGACCTGGACCGGGTATTTCTGACCGGCCATTCCAACGGCGGGACAATATCCACTGCGCTGGCGTTGCTGGAGGAATCCCCGCTCAGTCCGGCCGCTATTGCGCCCAGCGCCGCAGGTTTTCGCGGAGATGACTTAAAACCTTTTGCCTGCCCTGCGCCGCTGCCGGTTTTAGTCATGCACAGCAACAATGACAAGGTATTTCCCGGTTACGGCGCCGAAACCATCCACTGGTGGAAACAATGCAACCAATGCCCGGAGAGCTTCCGTCCACTGGGAGAAAACTGCATTTCTTACCTTGACTGCGCGCAAAACGTCAGCACTATCTATTGTGAAGGCGAAAAAAGGCATACTGTATGGCCGCAAAGAAATAAGCGGATAATTTCATTTTTTTCCGACGTCCGATAGGTTCGATTCCGGCCAATATACATGGAGCTTTGGGGATTATTCATCAGTGCTTTTATATCGTCTACCCTGGCGCCTGGCGGCTCCGAAGTCGTATTGGCGTACCTGGTTTTAAATTCCGGTATTTCATACTATTGGCTGGGGACTGTTGCCACAATCGGGAACACGTTGGGGGCATTGACCACTTATTTTCTCGGGTATTTCCCAGCACACCGGATATCAGTCCGGTATGCTGAAAAACTGCATAACCCCAGGGCAATCGGCCTGCTGCGTAAATGGGGTATTTTTACCTTGTTGTTCAGTTGGCTGCCGGTTATCGGCGACGCGTTCTGTTTCGCCGCAGGCTGGTTGCGATTGCCCGTCCTTCGGGCAACAGCTTTCATTGTCACGGGAAAAGCGTTACGTTATGCCGTACTGATCTATTACCTCGTATAGAAACATGAAATCCATTTTGCTGAAAGCACGCTATGCCTTGACGCAAAAACAGGTCAGCGCGCGTGATTATCTCTACTCGGGAGAGGCCGACACGATGCAGATAGACGGCAAAACCCATGACCTGATCGAACTGGACAAATTAGACCGCTGCATGGATACCACGAATACCCTGGCCGGCCGGATTACCCTGAGCCACAGCCTGGGAAACCCGAGCACCGATTTGGACCATATCAAGGCCAAACAGGCTGCCACCCTCGAGATCATCGAAAACGAAAAACTGCGCTCAGGACTCGAAACCGTATTCTCAGCGGCATCCAGGTATCAGGAAGACTTTCACCGCCTGCTCTTCGGCAGGTTTATAGGCTTGCTCTCCGACCCGGCCACACGTCTGGAATACCAGGGCTACGGCTATGCCAGTTTTCGTTACGGTATCCGGTTTTTGCCCTCTGTTATTGAAAAAATAGACGAGTTGCCGGAGACCGGATCTTCCTACCTGACAGGAGCGATTGCAAAGCTCAAGGACTTCAAGTCCACATCCAGTTATGAATTGCTGACCGCTCCCGTGTACCTGCGGCCGGGGCGCATCATGCCCAGGAGTGAGAGAAAACTGTTTTCCTTTCGTTTTAAACCCTCTCCCTTCAAGCTCAGTATCATTCTCCTGCTGGCATTGTTGTTTTACAGCATCCCCGTCTATCTTCAATTAAATCCCATGTCGGCAAGCATGATGTCATTTTTCATGTTCTTAACGATCTTCATTTACCTGCCGGTGGTCGGCTCGATTGACCGGGACCACGTCATCTACCCGTTCAGAAAAGCATTGCTGAAAGCAGGCGAAGTCGAACATGCAGTCGAGGGGTTGGGGCAACTGGACGAATTATTGAGTTTCTACCGTTACTTCGCGGCCAACAAGAACAAGACCTGCCTGCCGGAGGTCAGGAATACCGACAGGTGCATAATCAGCCTGGGCAAGGTATGCCATCCGGTGCTGGGTTTCAATAATGAAAAATATATAGCCAACGACTTCAACAACCGGGATAAGTCACTGGTTTTCATCAGTGGTCCAAACAGCGGCGGTAAAACGGCGCTCTGTAAGACACTGGCCCTGACCCAGGTCATGGCGCAATCGGGAAGCGTCATTCTTGCACGCTCCGGCACGCTCAGCATAACGGATAGAATCTGCTACCAGGCGCCGGCTGACTACGCGGTGGGGCAGGCTCCGGGGCTCGCTTCCACCCCGACTGACTACACGGCGGGACAAGCGCCGGGTCTCGCTTCCACCCCGGCTGGCTACATGCCGGGACAGGCCGCGGGTTATGGCATTCCGGGGCGGGCGGCAGAGGATGAAGGCCGGTTCGGTATGGAATTGCGGCGTACCAGGGAAATATTTTTCAGCACAACCAAAAAGAGCCTGGTGATCCTGGACGAATTATCGGAAGGCACCTCACACCAGGAAGAAACCAAAATCGCCGTGATGATCCTGAACGGGTTTATCCGCATAGGAAACGCAACGATCCTCGTCTCCCATAATTACGACCTTGCCCGGATACTGGAAGATCAGGATGCCGGGGTCTTTTATAAATTCTACTTGGAAAACAACAGCCCGGCTTTTACCCTGACGGCTGGCATTTCAGAGTTCAGCCACGCCGAGCTGGTTGCCGCGAGAATCGGGTTCAGCCAGACAGATATCGACCGGCATCTTGAGGACTTGAGTCTTTAACACCATACCCGTCAGCCGATATGAAACAGCAAGTCCTGGCAGAAATAGAGTTTGAAATCACGGAGAAATCGCTTTCGGCATTCAATGAGCATCACGCGCAATATGTTCCTAAGCTCAAAAAGTCGATAGAACGCCACCGTATCCTGTGGCCGGTCGGGATTGTCCTGCTTGCTGCCTATGCCTGGCACCGGGAAGGAGAGCCGTTCTTTGTGGCCGGGATGGTTGTTACCGCGCTGTTATGGAGTTTGTTTGTGCCTGGAATCCTGAAGGACATATACCGCAAATCAGTTCGAAAACATTATTCCGAACAGGCAAAAAGAGAGATATACGGTACCCACAAGATGCAGATCAAGGAAGCTGCCCTGGTCGAATTCTCTCCGGGCGGGCG
>JAAXHV010000217.1 GCA_012270695.1 Gammaproteobacteria bacterium
GGCGCCATGTCTGCGGCATAACCGCTATGATCAAGGTGATCGTGGGAATAGACGATGGTGTGTACCGGTTTTTTCGGGAACACCCGGCCGATGGCGCCGGCATAGGCCCTGGCAGTGCCGGGAGTGGTCAAGGTATCGAATGCGATGACGCCTTTGTCTCCTTCCAGGAATATGGATCGGTAAATCCCCTCACTGACGGACCAGATTTTGTCGCGCACCGGGCTGTAGGAAATATCCCGCCAGGCGCCCATGATGGGATGGGGCGCGGGAATGGTGAAAATACCGCAATGATCACATTCAGACTGGCTTGCGCCGTTGCCGCCGTTTTCCTCGTCGCTCACGGTTCGTTGTAAATCGGCCTAACGTTTGCTGTACTGCGGACGTTTCCGGGCTTTGTGCAGGCCGACTTTTTTGCGTTCCACTTCGCGGGCGTCGCGGGTGACAAAACCGGCCTGGCGCAGTGTCTTGCGCAGACTCTCGTCGTATTTGATCAGGGCGCGGGTGATACCGTGACGGATTGCGCCGGCCTGGCCGGAAATTCCGCCGCCTCTCACGCTTACGTTAATGTCGAAATTTTTCAACATGGCGAGCTTTTCCAGGGGCTGCTGGATAATCATCCTGCCGGTCTCCCTGCCGAAATATTGCTCCAGGGTGCGGTTATTGATGACGATATCGCCTTTGCCCCTCTTTAAAAATACCCGCGCGCTGGCACTCTTCCTGCGACCGGTACTGTAATAAATCTCGTCTGCCATGATTACTGTCTGAAAGTTGATGAAAGCTCGTTATATATCCAATGGTTTCGGTTGTTGTGCGGCATGGCGATGATTGGCATCGGCATAAACCCGCAATTTGCGAAACAGGTCCCGTCCCAGCGGACCTTTCGGCAACATTCCCTTGACCGCTTTTTCGATAACCCGTTCCGGTCTGGATCGGATCAGTTTCTCAAAAGTGGTTGATTTAATTCCTCCCGGGTAACCCGTATGGCGATAATAGGTTTTGCTGCTTGCCTTATTTCCGGTTACCTGGACATCTTTTGCGTTGATCACGATCACGTAATCGCCGGTATCCATGTGCGGCGTATATTCCGCTTTATGTTTCCCGCGCA
>JAAXHV010000218.1 GCA_012270695.1 Gammaproteobacteria bacterium
CCATAAAAAAAATCACGTGGAATATTCAACTGGGTGGGACCCATTTCCGAGAGAGCACGTTCAAAGCAGCGACCCGTGATTTCAGCCATGCGCTTCGGGTTATTGACGTGCCCCTGGTATTTTGTAATTTCCTGGAACATGGGTAACTGGTTGGTTTCCTGGAATCCGCCCAGCCCCACGCCCATGGTGCCGGCTTCCGGTGTGATGATGACCACCGGCGAATGAGCCCAGTAAGCGGCGGCGATGGCGGTAACGCAGTTGCTGATTCCAGGTCCGTTCTGTCCGATACACACGCCATGACGACCACTCACACGAGAGTATCCATCTGCCATGTGTGCCGCGCCTTGTTCATGTACTACCGAAACCATTTCAATCCCGGCAGGCTCGAAGATATCCATGGCATCCATAAAAGCGGAACCCATAATACCGAAAATCCTGGTCACGCCATTCGCTGCCATTGTTTCCACAAGGGCCTCGCTTGGGCTCATTCGTTTCATTACCTTGTTACTCCTGTCATAGTCGTGCTGATCGATATATTCAAGATTTACTCTACATGCGTATTTTCCCGGAAAATAGAGCCAGTTATGTTATATGCCAAGACCCAGAAATGATGTTGTGAGCGCTTCGTTTATTACATACGGGACATCGCCTTCCTGATCAGAGAGATTCCGAAATTGATCCTCTCTTCTGGTATGGATGAGAAACCGAGACGAAAAAAATTCATCGGGGGGTGGTCCTGACCGAAATGAACGTCTCCCGGTTCGATTAAGATACTTTGTCTGGCGCATTCCTGTGCGAGCAGACGCGCGTTACATGCTTCAGGACCTCGTACCCAGAAAGCCGTGCCACCAAATTCGGGAGTGTTTGTTGAACCTGGCAAGTGTTGTTCAAGAGCCAGACACATTTGTTCCCAACGCCGTTTTAGTACCTGATTAAAACGGCTGATATGCGAATCATAATGACCGAGCTGTAAAAACAAGGCAACGGTGCGTTGTACCAAAGCAGGCGGGTGGCGCAACAATAGCCTTCGCAACATACGGGCCTGCCGTATCAGCTCAGTATCTGCGACAAGAAATCCGAGGCGCAAACCGGGCGCGAGCGATTTAGACAGGCTACCGCAGTAGATGACCCGATTGTCCTTATCGAGACTCTTCAAGGAAGGATTTGCCTGGTGGATATAGTTGGCCTCCGATTCATAATCATCTTCTATTATGATTATGTTGTGTAACTTCGCTTTTTCCAATAATGCGTTACGCCTGTCCAAAGGCATAGTAGCGGTCGTAGGTGACTGGTGGCTGGGGGTTATATATATGTAGTCACAGCGGTCAATTTTATCATTGATAACAAGACCGTTTTCATCGATATCCAGGAACACCAACCGTTCACTACGTAATAAAAATAAGTTCCGGGCATCGGGATAGCCGGGATTTTCAATACCTATCAGGGTGTCTTTATTGAAAAGTAATTGGGAGATGATAGACAGGGCATTCTGGGCGCCAATGGTGACCAACATGTTCTCCGGCTTGATCCAGATACCCCGCCTGGGTAAAACCCGGATACACAATTCCTCTACCAATACTTCATCATCCTGATCGATATAGTCCAGACTCCCTGCAGTGATCACGGCCACACTTTGCGATTGACGTACACACTCCCGCCAATCTGCAATGGGAAATAAAGCAGGGTCAGACTGACCATATATGAATGGGTAGCGATATTTTTGCCAATCAGGCGGTTTGTGAATATTACGTTGCAGAGACAGGTCGGTGTTCAGTCTGAGCTGCCAATTCGGAGTTCCGACATCGGCCGGCGTCTGCTCCTCTTGATACAATGGTTTGGACTTGAGTAGCGCCGGGTTGACAAAATAACCTTGTCTCTCCCGACTGATGAGGTAGCCTTCATCTATAAGGCGTTGATAAGCCAGCACGATTGTATTGCGGGAGACCTGCAGTTGTTGTGCCAGTTCACGACCTGAAGGCAGCGGCAAATCCATGCTTATCCGGTCCTCGAGAATGGCCCTGGTCAGTCCTTTTCTCACTTGCATCTGCAAACTTTCCTGGGCAGAGTCGTTAAGCTGTATCAGCTGTTTCCACATTAGCTGGTGTGATCGCTTACTCATTTCTGGCACTACCTGAGGATAGGGTCGACTCGTAATATCTTCGCTGGATAACAATATAATGCTGAAGAAATAATATTAGCAGATGAACAAAATGACCAATACCTTGACGGAAGCAGTTGACTTCATATCGGAAATCGCCGTGACCATGGAGCAGAACTACCTGTGTACCGATCTGGAAAATCACTGGATGCCGTTTACCGACAATAAATCCTTTAAGCAGGAGCCCCGTTTGCTGGTAAGGGGGGAAGGAATCTATGTATGGAATGACAAGGGTGAGCGGTTGATTGATGGCTCATCCGGCCTGTTTTCCGTTCCCTGTGGTCATTGCCGACCCGAGATCGCAGCAGCGGTGCACAAGCAACTGCTGGAACTGGATTACTCCTCGCCTTTTTTGCGCGGTCACCCCAAATCGTTCGAACTCGCCAACCGGTTAGCGGCTATGACGCCGGAACCGTTGAATCATATCTTCTATGGAAATTCCGGCTCCGAAGCCGTTGATACGGCCATGAAGATCGTCATGGCGTATAACTATGCGAGAGGGCAATCGCAAAAGAACATATTCGTTTCCCGTGAACGGGCTTACCATGGAGTGAATATCGGGGGGACGTCACTCGGTGGCATTGTCAAAAACAGGGAGGCTTTTACCAGCGTCCTGCCGGGTGTGACCTACATGCGCAGTACGGCAACCCCTGATCGGAAATTTATCAAAGGCCAACCCGCGGAAGGCGGGGAAGAACTGGCCAACGATCTGTTACATATAGTTCAGATGTATGGAGAGAACCGGATAGCTGCCTGCTTCGTTGAGCCAATTGCCGGTTCTACCGGTGTGCTGGTCCCACCCAAAGGTTACCTGGAGCGGTTGCGGGAAATCTGCGATCAGTATGACATCCTGCTGGTCTTCGATGAGGTGATCACCGGATTCGGACGCACCGGTTCGGCATTTGCCGCACAGGAATTCGACGTTACGCCCGATATTATTACGATGGCTAAAGCCATGACGAATGCTGCCCAGCCCATGTCGGGCGTTGCCGTCCACGACCGGATATATGATGCCGTTGTGAACGGCAGTGAAACCGACATGATTGAATTCTTCCATGGTTACACCTATTCAGGTCATCCTGCCGCCTGTGCTGCGAGCCTTGCGACCCTGGATATTTATGAGAAGGAAAACCTGTTTCAACGGGCCAGAGACCTTTCCGGATACTTTCTTGAATCCTTATTCGGACTACAGGAGCATCCGCTCATAGCGGACATCCGCGGTTACGGCATGCTGGCCGCTATTGAGTTGTTGGCTGATGAGAGACCGGGCAGGCGCGGACATGATTTCCAGAAACGCTTATTTGACGCCGGCGTACATATCAAGACCACGGGAGATGCTGCATTGATAGCGCCGCCTTTCATAATCGAAAAATCAGAAATTGATGATATGTCCGGAATCATTCGCGAGGTACTTGACAGCTATCTTTGAGAGTTATGCACTCCAGACAACACTGCCTGAAAACCAGCACTGAACAGTCCCTGTTCATTAATGGCAGGAAGTATTGACCGATAGGTGAACGATGCCACACGACTTAACAGATTTCATTACCGGAATGCCCAAGGCGGAACTGCATGTCCACATTGAAGGCTGTCTGGAACCCAGGATGTTATTGCAGTTTGCGGAACGCAATGGTGTGGATCTTCCCTACCAGGATGAAGATGAGGTGTTGGCGGCACAGGATTATGGCGAACCTGCCCTGGATAATTTTTTGAAATACCATGAGAACTGTCTCCGTGTTTTAAAGACAGGACAGGATTTCTATGAGCTCGCTTACGCCTATTTTAGAAAATGTGCTGAAAATAACGTTGTCTATCTGGAAATCATGTTTGAAACACAGGCGCATGTCAGTCGAGGTCTTGTATTTTCGGAATTCTTCGGTGCTATTAACCAGGCAAGGAAAGAAGCGAGGCGTGATTTTAAGGTCGAAGCAAACTGGATAATGAGTTTTCAGAGAGACCACAGTGCTGAATCCTCCATGGAAATACTTGATATGGCCGTGCCTTTTAAGGATGAGATTATCGCCGTGGGACTGGACAATTATGAAGTGAATAATTTCGCCCTGAAGTTTGTGGAAGTATTCAGGCGGGCGCGTGAAGAAGGCTATCGTCTGACCTCACATTGTGATTGCAATCAGCAGAATTCCATCGAACATATCCGCCAGTGTCTGGAACTGTTACAAGTGGAGCGTATCGATCATGGCCTGCATGTAATCGACAGCCCGGAATTAACGACAATAGTTCGAGAGCGGCAGATACCACTTACCATGTGTCCTACCTGGCGGCCTTCGGATCCCGCTCCCCGGCGGATGGAGAGTATTCGCAAAATGCTCGAACTGGGACTACTCGTATCGGTCAACTCTGATGATCCTGAAGAATTCGCGAGTCGCTACATGAACAATATTTTTATTGAAATGCACAAACAGGGCAGCTATACAAAGGATGAAATTGTCCGGCTGACGCGTAACGCTTTTTCATCAGCCTGGATTTCGGAAGATTCCAGGTCACATTACCTGGAAGAATTGGAAAAATATGCTGCTGCGTAATAACAGTTCCCGCGGAATTCCGGGGTCAGAGTAAAATCGCCGATGACGTTGACAACAGCAGAACCGGTGGTGATTTTACTCTGACCCCACCCATCCGGCCGGCGAGAAATCCTGATTATCTTGCCGATATCATTATCGCAGACGTGGCAACTATGTCCTCTACACTTGCCCCCCGTGATAAGTCTGCAACAGGTTTGGCAAACCCCTGCAGTATGGGACCGATGGCATCGGCATGACCAAGGTGCTGGACCAGCTTGTAGGCGATGTTACCGGCATTCAGATCCGGGAATATCAACACATTGGAATGTCCGGCAACAGGACCTGATAAGCTTGACTTGATTTTCGCGATAGCAGGAATGAGCGCGCTATCCGCCTGTAGCTCTCCATCGATTGCGAGTTCAGGAGCCCGCTCTCGAACAAGCGAAACTGCACGCACGACTTTGTCGACGTGCGGATGACTGGCACTGCCCTTTGTCGAAAACGAGAGCAGTGCAACGCGTGGTACGTCATCAAGTAATTTTTCCGCATTTCTGGCCGAAGAGATGGCAATATCGGCGAGTTCTTCCGCTGTGGGGTCAGCATTGACTGCACAGTCCGCAAAAACAAGCGGTTTACCATCCTTCGGAAGCATGAGAAAAAAACTTGATGGC
>JAAXHV010000219.1:0-631 GCA_012270695.1 Gammaproteobacteria bacterium
CCTCTTCATCGCCCATGATCAACGCGTAATCCGCCTGTGACTTATCGGCTTTCTTAAACTGACTCTTGAAACTGCCGCCTCCACAGTGCATCTGCAGCCTTAGTGTCGGTATTTCATCGCGTAACTGCTCTGCCAGTCTGAGACCGTTTTTCATGGCCGCGTTCCCCACAAGAACCTGGTATATCCGGGGGGAGGCCGAACTCAAGTCGGCATTGCTGAATTCCACCAGCTCCAGGATACGCTCGAGTCCCATTGCAAAACCAACCCCAGGGGTGGCCTTGCCGCCCAGTTGTTCTACAAGATCATCGTAACGGCCGCCCGCGCAAATGGTTCCCTGGGCGCCAAGCCTGTCGGTAGTCCACTCAAATACGGTGCGGTTGTAATAATCGAGCCCGCGTACAAGTCGGGGGTTTATTTCATATTCCACAGCATTTGCATCCAGCAAGTCACGGAGAGTTGCAAAATGCTCGGCAGATTCGTCATCGATGGAATCGAGCAATGACGGCGCTGCCCCGATCAGGGCTTGCATATCGGGGTTTTTACTGTCGAGTATTCTCAGCGGGTTGGTTTCCAGACGATTGATACTGTCCCCATCCAACTGGTCCCGGTTAGCGGACAGGTAATCGACCAG
>JAAXHV010000219.1:669-4811 GCA_012270695.1 Gammaproteobacteria bacterium
TCCAGATGCGAGCGCATATCAAAATGATCTCGGCGTCAATCTCGGCGCTGTCTACGCCGAAGACTTCAGCGCCGACCTGGTAGAATTGTCTTTGCCGTCCCTTCTGTGGCCTTTCATGGCGGAACATGGGTCCCTGGTACCAGATCCTTTGCGTCCCGGAATAAATCAATCCGTGTTGCAGCAAGGCGCGCACGCATCCTGCAGTTCCCTCGGGACGCAAGGTCAGGGATTCAGCGTTGCGGTCCTGGAAGGTATACATTTCCTTATTCACAATATCCGTACCCGCGCCGATGCTGCGGGAAAACAGGTCGGTTTTTTCAAGTATCGGCAGACGAATTTCCTGGTAGCAGTAAGATCCCAGGACGGATTGGATAGTTTGCTCAAGGAGTTGCCATTTCAGCGTATCGCCCGGCAGCGTATCGTGCATCCCCCTGACAGCTTGCAGTCTCTCCATCAAGGGCCTGTCTGATCTTCCCCGAGCACAAAGCGGGCTATTCCAATCCTTGACCGGTGAGGGGTGGTGTCGAAGGGTATGGTATTGAATTCAACGGTTCCGGCCGCAGCATTACCCAGCAGCACAGAAAATGGCGCTGTGCCTTTCAGCACCAGTATTTGACCTGAACGAGCGAGGTCATAAAATACTTTTTCATTGTCGGCATCGAATATTTCAATCCAGCAATCCTCCGTAAGAACAATTCTGATCGAATCCGGACCAACGCCTGTGGTAACCATATTCTTATCGTATGTGGAAGGAGCAATCTCAAATTCCTTATCCGTGTTCGCGGCTTGCATCCCCGGTGATTGCGTCGTCGTTAGTTCCGTATTTGGCGCCCGGTAGAATGGCACATCCGGGTGTTCAACAATCTTGATAAGGTAGGAGAGTCCCGAAGACGCTGCAGCGTTGCCACCGAACTTTCCATCAGCCGCCACCGGTTCCAGGGCGTACTGGCTGCGCCACCAGGTAAACGGCAGCAGAATCGAAATAAAGATAGCGAGATATAAAATCACGTAAGGCCATTTGTTTGCCTGAGCGGTTTTCGGCTCGTGTTGAACTTCCGGAAGCTGTTCCGGCTGCTCCGTTGTATTTTCCTTATACATCGCCAGGACCAATTCCGCAGACGTGTCCAGTAATTTTGCATAATTCTGCAAGTAACCATGGACATAAGTTCCTTTCGGCAGGCTATCGTGATCGTCCTGCTCCAGCGCTTCGATGACGGAAGCTTGCAGGTAGAGCCGGGCCGACACGTCGGCTATGGAGAGGCCTTTTTCTTCACGCAGGTGCCTCAGGTAGGTGCCCACGGAACACCGTATTTCAATATTCTGCTTATCGGACATGTGTCAAGCGCACCCGGTTGCCATGCGCTGCATTTGTCTGTTTCTGGCGCGCGGCTTGACGCGGCCGACCAGTTGACCGCAGGCGGCGTCGATATCATCGCCGCGGGTTTTCCGTGTAATGGTAATGATGCCGGCCCCGGTCAGTATAGCGCGGAACCGGTCTGTGGTTTCCATGGAAGATCGGCTGAACCCGGTACCGGGGAACGGGTTGAAAATAATCAGGTTTACTTTGGCCGGGAATCCTTTCAATATTTTCGCCAGTTCCTGTGCATCATTTAGGGAATCGTTTACCCCGTTCAGCATGACGTATTCAAATGTTACGGGCTCGCCGCCTGTGGCTTCACTGTAGCGGCGGCAGGCGGATAACAGTTCGCGAATTGGGTAAGTCCTGTTAATCGGCACCAGTTCATCCCTGAGCGCGTCATTGGCTGCGTGTAATGATACCGCCAGACTGATCTTGTTGCATTTTGACAACTTGATGATGCCCGGCACGATACCGGCAGTACTCAGGGTAACGCGTTTATTTGCCAGTCCGAACCCAAGATCATCAGTAATCAATTCAACTGCTTTAGTTACATTGTCAAAATTGAGCAACGGTTCCCCCATCCCCATGAGGACGACATTGCTGATGACCCGCCTGCGGCTGGCGAAATAGCCCAGTTGTTTGTTGGCCAACCAGACCTGGCCGATGATTTCAGCCACTGAAAGGTTGCGGCTGTAGCCTTGTTTACCGGTTGAGCAGAAGGTACAGTTCAAAGCGCAACCTGCCTGTGAAGAAATACACAATGTGCCCCTGTTGGTCTCCGGTATGAAAACTGTTTCAATCGCGTTGTCGGCGTCAACCTGCAGCAGCCATTTACGCGTACCATCCGCTGAAATTTTCTCAGAGATTATTGTAGGGAGGGGTGAACAGGTATTGTCGGCCAGGTGCTCGCGTAAGGTTTTACTCAGGTTGGACATGGCCGCAAAGTCGGTCACCCCCTGGTGGTAAACCCACTTCATCACTTGCGAGGCGCGAAAAGGTTTTTCCGCCATGCCGGTGAAATAATCCCGCATGGCGGCTTGGTTAAGGTCGAACAGGTTGATGTTAACCCGCATATCTCACTCTTGATCACCTGCTGCGCGGACAGATTTCGTCTGCGTTGAAAAAAAAGCGGATTTCGTTCAGCGCCGTTTCCAGGCTGTCTGATCCATGTACCGCGTTTTCTCCCTGGTCGCCGTCACGGTCGCAGAAGTCCGCGCGGATGGTGCCGGGTTCGGCATTCCTGGGAAAGGTTGCGCCCATCAGTTTCCGGTTCTTTGCAATGGCGTCCTCGCCCTCCAGCACCTGTACCATGATGGGTCCGGATACCATGAAATCCACCAGTTCGCGAAAAAATGGTTTTTCCTTGTGGACGGCATAAAATTCGCCGGCCTGTTGTTCATCCAGGTGCAGCATTTTTGCCGCAACGATTTTAAGACCGGCGTTTTCAAAGCGCTGGTATATCGCTCCAATCAGGTTCCCGGCTACTGCATCGGGCTTGATAATCGACAGGGTTTGTTCGTGGGACATCGTTACAGCAAGCCGGTTTCCAGGCGCGCCGCCTCGGTCATCATTTCCGGACTCCAGGGCGGGTCGAAGGTCAGTTCAACGCTTACATTGTCAACGTTCGGCACGATGGCGAGCTTGTTCTGTACGTCGGCAGCCAGGAAATCCCCCATGCCGCAGGCCGGGGCCGTAAGAGTCATGAGGACATCCACCAGGTTTTCACCCTCATCCGAGCGTGATATCCGGCAATCATAGACCAGGCCAAGCTCGACGATATTTATCGGAATCTCCGGGTCATAACAGGTACGCATCTGTTCCCACAGGTGTTCTTCATTGACGGACCCGTCTTCATTGGGCTCCAGTTCCTGGTTGATATAGTCGGACGCATCAAAACCGAGGGCATCCGCGTCATTCGGTCCCACCTGGGCCAGATTACCGTTAATGTTAACCGTATAATTTCCTCCCAGTGCCTGGGTAATAAAAACCAGGCTGCCTTCAGGCAATGAGATGGGCGTGCCTGTGGGAATAAGTATCGCGTCGCAATCACGCACAACAGTAACAGGGTCGTTGGTGTACATGGGTGTCAGAATTACTCAGTGGACACCGGCGCATTAGCGCCGGCCAGCAGGGCACGCAAGGTGTGCCAGCATAAAGTAGCGCATTTCACCCGGCTCGGATAATCCCGCACGCCGGCCAGAACCGCCAGTTTCCCCATGTGGTTTAAATCAATCTCCGCACCGTCGCCGGTCAGCAATTCGTGGAAATCAGCAAACACCGTCTCGGCTTCCTCTACGGATTTACCCCTGACGCCTTCCGTCATCAGCGATGCAGATGCAATGGAGATGGCGCAGCCGGAACCGCTAAATTTAATATCCGATATCTGACCACTATCCACGTTCAAATACAGCGTCAACCGGTCACCGCACAAGGGGTTGAAGCCTTCCAGGAGTTTCCGGGGTGGTTCTATTTCACCGAAATTCCTAGGGTTGCGATTGTGGTCGACGATCACTTCCTGGTATAAATCTTTTAAGTCGAACATCGTCAGCTATTTGAATATACTCTTTGCCTTATCGATTCCCGTAATCAGTTTATCCACTTCTTCTGTCGTGTTGTAGAGGGCAAAAGAAGCCCTGGCCGTGGCTGGGATACCGTACCGTTCCATGACTGGCATGGCACAATGGTGACCGGTCCTGATGGCTATGCCGTCATGGTCCAGTATGGTGCCGAGGTCATGGGGGTGAATCCCGTCAACGATAAACGATAAGATGCCTGCCTTCTC
>JAAXHV010000219.1:4902-7129 GCA_012270695.1 Gammaproteobacteria bacterium
ACATTGTTGAGGTAATCAATTGCCGCGCCCAGGCCGATTACGCCGGCGACGTAAGGCGTGCCCGCTTCAAACTTGTAAGGCAGGTCGTTGTACAGGGTTTTTTCAAAGGTGACCATCTTGATCATATCGCCGCCGCCATGGTACGGAGGCATCTCCTCCAGCAGGGCTTGTTTCCCGTACAACACGCCGATTCCCGTCGGGCCGAACAATTTATGGCCGGAAAAGGTGTAGAAGTCACAATCCAAAGCGACCATATCCACTCTCCCGTGGGGTACCGCCTGAGCGCCGTCAACCACCACCACCGCGGCGACCTGATGGGCCAGCGCGGCAATCTCGGCTATCGGATTGATCGTACCCAGGGCATTCGAGACATGGGTGATTGCAACAATCCGGGTTCTCTCGCCCAATAATTTTTTATATTCGCCCATATCCAATTCGCCGGCGTCATTGATGGGGATGACTTTCAGGGTGGCGCCGGTTTGTTCGCACACTAACTGCCAGGGGACGATGTTGGAATGATGCTCCATTGTGGAGATGATGATTTCATCCCCGGCACTGAGGTTGCTCCTGCCATAACTTTGCGCAACCAGGTTTATCCCCTCGGTCGTTCCGCGCACAAAAATGACCTCTTTGAGCGATTCCGCATTGATGAAATGCTGGATTTTCTTGCGTGCGCTTTCGTAGGCGTCTGTCGCCAATTCGCTCAGGGTATGCACGCCGCGATGGATATTGGAATTGTAAGAGCGATAATATTCATCCAGTGCCTGGATGACCTGGCGCGGCTTTTGTGCCGTTGCCGCATTGTCCAGGTACACCAGGGGCTTGCCGCGTACGGTCTGCTCGAGGATTGGGAAATCCGAGCGGTAGCTCTCCACCGGGAAATCGGCAACAGCCGGCGTATCTTCCGCTATAACCTGTGGGTAATTCATTATATGAACTCCTCAATCAGGTCGGAATCGGGCAATTCACCGGCAATGCTGTGTTCCAGACGCTCGCGGATTTCAGGGAATTTGATATCACGGATAACCTCATCTGCAAACGCATAGGTCAGCAGGCTCCTGGCCGTATCCTCATCCACCGCCCTGGAGCGCAGGTAGAACAACATGTTTTCATCAAGCTGTCCAACCGTTGCGCCATGGCTGCACTTGACGTCATCGGCGTAAATCTCCAGTTCCGGTTTGGTATCGACTTCGGCATTGCCGGAGAGAAGCAGATTCGCATTGGACTGGTGAGCCTCAGTCTTCTGAGCCTGTTCGTGTACGATCACCTTGCCGTTAAAAACGGCACGCGAATGCCCGTTCATGATGCCCCGGAAATGTTCATTGCTGAGCGTATGAGGTTGTTTGTGCTCTATCAGGGTATGGTTGTCGATATGCTGGCGGTTACTGGTCAGGTATAACCCGTTGAGATTCACTTCGGCGCCGGGCTCATCGAGTTCAACATCGATGTCACAACGCGCCAGTTTCCCACCCAGGGACAGGGCATGACAGTCAATCCTGCTGTCAGCCTCCTGTCTGATACGGGTATTGCCGATATGGTATGCGCGCTGGCTTTCCTGCTGGATTTTGTAATAGTCCAGGCGGGCGCCGGTTTTGGCCAGTATGCTGGTGTGGCTGTTGGTGAAATACTCCGTATCCGGAATGCCGGCGAAGGTCTCGATAACGCTTGCGCCCGCGTGCCGGCCCAGCACAACCAGGTTGTGGGGGTGCGACATCAGTGTTTCGCTTGCTTGCCTGGTCACGTAAATGATATGTATGGGCGTGTGGATTTCCGTTTCATCGGGCAAATGGATCAAAACGCCGTCATTGAGAAACGCCGTATTCAAGGCAGTGAACGCGTGTTTGATTTCTTCCCTGGTGAAATAAGGTTCCAGCAGGGAAGCATCGTCTGCCCTCACTGATCGTAACGACCGCGCGATCACACCATGCGGCAGTGACAGGTTGCGCGACAACTCTGCGGAAAAGTTTCCGTTGATGAACACCAGTTCGTGACAATCAAGCCGGGAAAAGCGCAGACTATCGACAAATGCATGATCGATATTCGCCGGCGCGGATTTCTCCAGGGTAAATTTCCTCCTGGTGATGGGGGAGACATCGGTGTATTTCCACTGTTCGGTTCTGCGTGTAGGAAAACCATGGGTTTTCAGGTAGTTCAGGGCTGCTGCACGCGGTTGCGCGGGCCATGGGGATGTCAGGGTGTCCCTGAACTGGTCATATTCAGCGAGATA
>JAAXHV010000220.1:0-191 GCA_012270695.1 Gammaproteobacteria bacterium
TGGGAAGTGTCTTACGACGGGATGGGTATTGCGTTATAGACTACTCAACAATAGGGCAAGACTGCTCAATCCAATAGCATCGATATCCCTGGCGACAGGGTAGGTTTCATCACCGGAATAAACGATAAACGCGCGTGCCGGACACAAGTCTGTTATCGAATTCCTCAACCCCTTGCTTACTTTCGGACTAA
>JAAXHV010000220.1:259-4496 GCA_012270695.1 Gammaproteobacteria bacterium
AATTGTGGGATATCCCGTTCCAGGTAAGTTCGAATAAAATCCTGGCGCAGCGCCAGAGCAGTCCTGACTCGCATTCCTCATCACGTTCCGTGCGATGAGTTCTGTGGACGCCGATTACTATTAAACCAACCCTGAAAAAGGCTGGATATCCACGTACATTCCCGGTTCTACACCGCTTGAATCAATCGTAAGGATGATGAAACAGTTGGCCTGCGACATCGAACTGAGGATCCCGGAGCCCTGGGCGCCGGTTTTGACTACTACCAGGCTCCCATCCTCATCTCTGCGCAAGATACCGCGTTGGTATTCCACCCTGCCCGGACGCTTTTTCAACCTGGAGTCGCAGCGGGCTTTCAAGGTGAGGATGCCGGTATCGTCCTCGCCGATCATTTTTCGCAAGGCCGGTTGCACAAACTCGTAAAAGGTCACCATAACGGAGACAGGGTTGCCCGGCAGGCCGAAAAAAACGGCATTGCCTACCTGGCCGAATGCGAGCGGGCGTCCGGGTTTGATGGCGACTTTCCAGAAATCCACCCTCCCCAGTTTTGCCAGGATCTCCTTAACGTAATCTGCCTCGCCGACGGAGACGCCACCCGAAGTGATCAGGACGTCGGCGTTGACGGCGGCGATGGCAAAGGCCTCTTCCAGGGCGTCCCGGTCATCTTTTATGACACCCATGTCGATAATATCCGCGCCCATGCGTTCCAGCATGCCGTACAAGGTGTAGCGGTTGCTGTCGTAAATCGCGCCGTCGCTGAGAGTCTCGCCGATGGAACGCAGTTCGTCTCCCGTTGAGAAAAACGCTACCCGCAAGCGGCGCACCACGCACACTTCGGCGATGCCCAGCGAGGCAATCAGGCCGATATCCGCAGGGTTCAGCCGCCGGCCTTTGCTGAGTATGAGGTCGCCAGCGGCAATGTCTTCACCTGCCTGGCGCACGTTATCGCCTTTCCTTGTGGAACCGTCAATCCTGATGCTGGAACCAACGGGTTGGACGTCTTCCTGGATAATCACGGTGTCGGCGCCGTCCGGCATGATTGCACCGGTCATAATGCGGACACTGCTCCCCGCGCTCAGCTTGCCGCTGAAGGGTTTGCCCGCCCAGGCCGTACCCAGCACGTTAAGTTCGGCGTTACCGCCGGGGGGGATATCTCCGCTGTTGACCGCGTAACCGTCCATCGCGGAGTTGGTCGCGGAAGGCACGTTTATACCGGAACGGATATCCTCGGCCAGGATCCGGTTCAGCGTCTCGCGAATAGCGATCTTTTCAATGCCTTTTATGCGGCTGACGCCGGATTTTATCTGCTCCAGGGCAGCATCAGCCGATAGTGACTTCGGGTCAAAGTCATCCCTGCAACTCATGTCTTTTTCAATCTTCGTCATAGCGATGGTTCAAGTCGTAGCGATCAATTATAAAACGCGCAATTTGCTGCGGGTTATTCAAGTCCAGGAGCGGTAATCCCGTATCCGCAGATAACTCGGCATCAGTCGCAATCGCTATGATACTCTCATCACCCGGATACAGGAAATCATGCCCCAGGCTGGGACGGTGCAATTCTATCTTGGGGATGGCCTCGGGTTTAAAGCCTTCAACCAGGATCAGGTCCAGGTTTTCCAGGTCCAGGTTTCTGATGTGGTATTCCAGTGGTTTGTCATCCCCATACCGGTTTTCGACCAGCAACGCCCAGCGCTTTCTCGAACCGATCAATACCTGGCTGGCGCCGGCCTTGCGGAGTTCATAGCTGTCTTTCCCCGGATAATCGATTTCAAAAGTATGGTGGGCGTGTTTGATGACGCCAACACGCAGGTTCAGGGAGGTAAAAATACCTAACAGGTTAACCAGCAGGGTCGTTTTTCCGGTGCCGCTGTAAGCGGCGAAGCCGACCAACGGTACTTCCGGGAGGTCAGGCATTGAACCCCGATTTCTCCATTTGCGCCAGTTCAGCCGGGTTATTGATATTCCTGAAGCTGTCCGGGTTATCGGAAAAATCTGTCACGGCCAGCTTGTGTTGCTCAAACCACCGGTCTATCTTGCGCCCGCCGCCGTCAAGAAATGCCTGCATGGAAGGCGCCAGGGAGGCTGGCATGAGGGTAAATACCGGCTGGATCCTGTGGCCGTTATGGGCAACGCTGATTTCCGCTTCCTCATCGCTCAGTTGTCTGAACAAGCGTGCTACCAGGTCATCCGGCAGCAACGGCGAATCGCAGGGGACCGAAACCATGAATTCCGTTTTTGCCGCCTGCAGGCAACTCAACATGCCGGCCAGGGGACCTTGATAGCCTTGCCTGCTGTCCGCTACGACGGGGTGGCCATAGACGGCATAGCGGTCCCGGTTCCGATTAGCATTGATAATGACCGCGTTCACCTGCGGGGACAACGCCGCCAACGCGTGCTCGATCAGCGGTTTGCCGCGCAACTCCACCAGGCCTTTGTCGCCGCCTCCCATGCGTCTTGCCTCCCCTCCTGCCAGGATGACGCCGGTAATCTCGGTTTTCTGCACCTTGTGGTCCGCAGAGTGTTTCAGCCTGCGCTCTTCAGGTTTGCAACCGCGCGCTTCGGCGGCAGGGACACGTCGAATTCAATCCGGTCCGCGCCGTTGTATATGAGGAAATGGGTTCCCTGGGCGCGGGAAAACAGGGTCACACCGAAGTCTTTTGCCAGGTTGAGACCCATCTGGGTGATGCCAGAACGGGATAACAGGGCCGGAATACCCATTTGCGCCACTTTCATCACCATTTCCGAAGTCAGGCGGCCGGTGGTGTAAAACAACTTGTCATGGCCGGGAATGCCCTCCAGCCACATCTGTCCGGCGATGGCGTCGACGGCGTTGTGGCGGCCCACGTCCTCGATAAAAACGGCTACGTCGGTGTTGGCGCACAAGGCGCAACCATGCACCGCGCCGGCGCTTTTGTAGACATCATTATAGCGGGCCAGGTTTTTCAGCAGGGCGTAGATATCCGATTGCCTGAGCCTTGTAACAGGTAATTCTATCTGGTTGAGCTGTTCCAGGATATTGCCGTACACCGTCCCCTGGCCGCAGCCCGTCGTCACAATTCTCGGTCCCAGTCGCTCCTTCCAGTCGTCCCTTTCCGACCAGGTGGTCACCGCTGCGGCGTTAACCTCCCAATCGACCTGCACCGAACGTATTTCATTGATGTCCTCAACGATGCCCTGGTTTTTCAGGTAGCCCAGTGTCAGTAATTCGGGGGTTTTCCCGAGAGTCATCAGAGTGACGATCTCATAGCTGTCAACATAGATGGTCAGGGGCCGCTCATCGGCGATGTACATTTCCCTGACGTTCTGGAACTCATCGACGGCTTCGACGGCGATGGTGGGTTTGATACCGGCATCGGTCATTGCCAGCCGACGAGATAATGACTTATTCATAGTTGTGCGGGGGAATGGGGTCAGGTCGCACATTGCACACAGATAGATATGAGTATAACCAACCCCTGCGTGTGCAATGTGCGACCTGACCCCATTCCCCCGTTCCCTCGCTTTTTCCGGTTCACCCCCCGGTCATATTCATGTGGCGGAAAATGACGGGCTTGACTGAGAGATCGAATTCATGTCCCTTGGGTTTGATATCCATGGATGCGCGTAACACCTGTTTTAACTTGTCCTTATCGCCGGGGTGGGTCCTGATAACCTGGCGCAAATCCACCGAGTGTTCCTGGCCGAGACAGAGCAGCAGGCGGCCCTCGCAGGTGAGCCTGACCCGGTTGCAACTGTCACAGAAGTTATGGCTGTGGGGCGAGATGAAGCCCACGCGGGTGTCGGTTTCGACGATCCTGTAATAACGCGAGGGCCCGCCGGTCGTTTCAGTGGTAGGCAACAATGTATAGTGTTGTTCCAGGTCGGCCTTGATCTCATCGCTCGAGTAATAGGCTTCAGCGCGGTCATGGTCGCCGATGACGCCCAGAGGCATTTCTTCGATGAAACTGATGTCCATGCCGCGGTCTGCGGCAAACCCGACCAGGTCCGGAACTTCATCGTCATTGCGGTTTTTCAGGATCACGGAGTTGATCTTGATCTTTTCAAACCCGGCCTGCTGGGCTGCGTCAATACCGGCAAGCACCTTGTCCAGTTCGCCGACGCGGGTCAGGCGCCTGAACTTGACCGGGTCGAGGGAGTCCAGGCTGATATTGATGCGTTTCACCCCCGCATCTTTCAGTTCGCCTGCCAGTTTCGGCAATTGCGACCCGTTGGTGGTGAGCACCAGTTCCTTCAGTCCTT
>JAAXHV010000220.1:4656-5874 GCA_012270695.1 Gammaproteobacteria bacterium
AACTGCATTTCCTCGTCCATGCAGTAGACGCAGCGGAAATCACACCGATCCGTTACCGATATGCGGACATAATTGACCGTCCGGCCGAAATTATCGACTAATATATCGCCGTCCTGTCTCATGCTGTTAAAGTCTGCTTTCACAACCGGTCAAGATATGAAAATATTTCCGGGGCAACATTACCATAAGATAGTATAGACCAGGTGGCCGTTTAAATAAATTCCATTGTTTGCACGCGAGTCATCAACTGCTATTATCCCGGTCTCTTTTCACGTTACAATAGTCCCTTATTTGTCCCGGCCTGACCAGGAGATGAAGGTGTCCGGAGCGCGCATATACAGATAACAATAACAAGGGGTAAATCATGTCGGGCATCCTGTCTAAACAACACATCATCGCAGAACCCGGATTCAATCGCTGGTTGATCGTCCCGGCGGCCCTGGGTATTCACCTTTGTATCGGTTCGGTGTATGCCTGGAGCATCTTTAACCCCGCCCTGATAAAGCACATCGGTGTGGTGCTCAGCGCTGCCGATGACTGGACCCTGAAAAATGTCGTGTGGATTTATACCATGTCGATTGTCTGTCTGGGGCTGGCGGCGGCTATCGCCGGCAGGTGGCTGGAACAGGTGGGCCCGCGCATGGTGGGCGTGGTATCGGCCTGCTGCTGGGGCGGCGGTTTCATCGTCGGCGGTATCGGCATCATCACCCACCAGTTATGGTTGTTATACCTGGGCTACGGCGTGTTGGGGGGGTGCGGTCTGGGCCTGGGTTATGTCTCGCCCGTCAGCACGTTGATCCGCTGGTTTCCGGACCGGCGCGGCATGGCCACCGGGATGGCGATAATGGGTTTCGGCGGTGGCGCCATGATCGGCGCGCCCCTGAAGGAGTATTTTATCCGATTTTATTACCGTGCCCCTGAATACCTCGGTGCGGTTGCCGACCTGGAACTGGTCACCCGTGCGGGCCGGCGCTTTGCGGAAGTCGCCGGGGAGTTGCGTGAAGTCGTGGTTGTCGGCGCCAATGAAGTGGCACAGATGGTAATCCCGGGGCCGGAGGGCGTCTACCTGGTCGGCACCGGGTCGGTGGGCGTTGCCCAGACGTTCTTCACCATGGGCGTGATTTACTTCGTCATCATGATGATTGCTGCGTTCTCCTATCGCTTGCCCGTCCCGGGCTGGCAGCCGGAGGGTTGGACCCCCCCGGATGAGGAGCACGC
>JAAXHV010000221.1 GCA_012270695.1 Gammaproteobacteria bacterium
CCGCCTATGAGTTGGGCGCGCAGGTAGGCGCGCATACTCTGCGCGCCGCTGATCCAGTCATCCCCGCTGGCTCCTTCCATGGTTTCATAGCCCTGGTCCACCAGGATTGCGATCCCGTACCTGTGGTATGGCTTGATCTCCGACCCGTCCGTATCATGTGAGTACCAGACATATTCCGGCAACTCACAGATTCCCACCATATCCGCGCCCAGGTAATACAGGGCGGCCTTTACCGCTTCGGCATTTTTTTTCGGGTCATCGGTTCCCTGCGCGACTTCATCCGCCTCCTTGCCGTATTGCAGCGGAACCATGGCGCCCAGGGGCGGTATCATGGCATGGCTGTAAGGCGACTTGGTGATCATGCGAAAATTTTCCAGTTCCTTTTGCGTCTTCTCCCCCAGGTCGCCCAGGGCAGCCCGAAGAAACATGTCGTGCCGCTTGGGTATGCGCGGCACGTTCGGCTTGTCGATGAGAGTCGTGGTGGTTTCCTGTGGTTTCAGTTTTTCCATGGGATACGGACCCAGGTAAAACGGCCTGTTTTTGAATAACCTGCCTTTGTAACCCGGCCGCGCCCCGCCCAGTCCCAACCACCATCCCGGGCCATGGGACGTCAGGGAACCCATAAGCCCCCTGTCGGCCAGCGGTTTATCGGCTGCCAGCTCCATGGTCGTCGAAACCACGGCGATGCCGAATTGATCCCCCAGGTAAGGATTGGTGATTGCGCTGCTGCCGTTGTTGCCGGTAATCTCGCCCAGACCGCTGCAAAGCAACAGGTAATCCAGATCAAGGTCGCTCGCCGTTGCCGTATGTAGTGTTGCTTCAAATCCCAGGAAACGGATGTAATTCACCATGACCGCAGCCGCTTCGGCAACCCTCACGGCTGCCCGCTGCGCTTGCGTACCGACCAGCCAGGCTTCGCTGTCAGCGCCGGCGTCCGGTTCCCTGGTGTATTCGACCAGCAAAACCAGCGCAAAGCCATGCTTGAACTCCCTGGCCGCATCCTCCAGGGAACGTTGCCAAGCCTCCTGGCCTTCCCTGACGGTAGTCTCCGCCAATATATTGGCGGCTGAACCGGCCAGGTATTCTTTTTCCTGGGCCTGTGCCAGTGATTCATTGATGATTGGCTGTTCCAGCAGAGCCTGCTCGGGGATGGCGCAGGTTGCCGCCATACTGATATCGAGGTTATAGCAGGCAGCCTTCAGGTGGTCGGCGCGCTCCTGCGGGTCTGCTGCAACAGGCGCCTGCCTGGGCGCAGGGTCACCCAGACGCATGCGGTCGAACAAGTCGATGTAATCGCGAAACGCAGCGGCCATGGATACAGGGTTGTCCGGCGCGTCCGTTTCCCGGGCACGATATTTCCCGGGTGGTGGAAATTCAGGCTGTGAATCGCTGCGGACAAGCCGTTCGAGGGGAAATGGCCCAAGGTGCATAGCGCGTTTTTTGTGGGAAAAGAGGCGCATGTGAATCTCTCCAATGCTAGCCCAACCTTCAGGGCTGGTTTACGATTTTTGCAGTCCGAGCTCGCGCAGGTGTTCGTGGACAAAATCTATCCGGTCGTTACCCCAGAATATCTGGTCGTCTATAACAAATGTGGGTACGCCGATGACTCCGATTTCCCGGGCCTCGCGCCAGTTATCTTCCAGGACTTTTTGCCTGTCAGGATCGTTGATTACCGCCTCAAACTCAGCGGCGTCTAGACCGGTCTGCCGGGCAATCTCGACCAGGGTATCGGTCAGGCCGATATCCACCCCCTGCCCCCACTCGGTATCCATCACCCTGGATATGTATTCCCGTAAACAGCCTTTTTCCTCAGCCAGTAAGGAACCGATACCCGCGGGAGTCGGATCAGTTGTAATGGGCGGAGGGGTACAGGGAATATTCATGCGTTTTGCCCAGCGGGCGACGTCCTGCCGGGTGAGTGGGATTTTGACCTTGGCCCGATCCGGCGCCGAGCGGCCGTTCCAACCAGCCAGGGGTTTCCAGACGAAATTAACATTGTAGTCATCCACCAGGCTGAACATGGTCTTGCTGGCAAGGTAACAATAGGGACTGCGGAAATTGAAGAAAAACTTTAAATCAATGTTCTCAGTCATCGGGCTTGCCCCTCATGTTTACCACAGAGAGCACAGAGCACACTGAGCGAATGAATAATAATACCGGGGACAGACACATTCTGTCCCCGGTACACACGGATTGACACTGAAGTCCATTAATCACTCGACATAACCAGTGTAGACAACAAGTTTTATCTCTGTGACCTCTGTGTCCTCTGTGGTTATGAGTTGTTATTCCTCGCTACCTGCCGCTCTTACGCAGGTTCTGCACCGTGAACATCTGTGGCGGGTTCAGGGTCGGGTCAAGTTGGCCCTTGAACTGACCGGTGGTGCAGTGCTGGGCCTGCACGTCGTACATCATGAAACAATTATCGATGGCGACGCCGGAGCCCTTGTTCTTGGGCATGTGCCGGTCCGGGTAGGCCTGGCAGATGGAAAAAGACTTCCACAGGTCGCCCTTGCGGTCGAATATGGCCGAGCGAGGGATGGTATACGTCTGGGCATCGATATACATCTCGCGCCTGCTCAACGGATGGTTCGGGTCCTTGGGCGAACCATGCAATTCATACACTTTGCGCAATTCCCAAGTGGTCTTCGGGAAACAGCCATCCACGTCAACGAACTGGTAACCGTCGGGCTCCGGCGGCATGTCGGTAGCCAGTTCCAGTTCATCGTGGTTATGGAACGGCAGGAAGGCGTTCTTGGTGCCGGCGTATTTCCACTCGTAGTCGGACACGCGGCTGTTGTAGCCCTCAAAGTCCTCGATCATGGGGTCCGTGCCCAGGAACGCGTCCGTAGTCTGCCCCGTAGCCAGACGGCGTACACGCCGCTGGAAACCCAGGTACAACCAGGCATCGTCACGCTTCAGGTCGTTCTTATAGCGGTGGATGAGGAGTTGGGTATTGGCGACATCAAACGGTTCCAGCGCCATGACATACACGGAACGGAATAACTGTGCAGGATTGTCCTCAAACTCCGGGACCGGGTCCTGGTTCACCCGATGTTTCCAGTTCAGAAAGTGAAAGCTCCACTTGATGGTGCGCTCCAGTTTCCCCGTCTTGGCGTTCCTCAATTTCCAGTAAAACGGGGAGATGGCCGCGTTATCGCCCCAGTTATAACCGTACTGGTAGTTCCAGGCCATCTTCAAACCGGCCTGGGGATCGTTGGGATCAGGTTCGGCAGGAAAAGCACGCCCGGCAACGAAATTATCCACCAG
>JAAXHV010000222.1 GCA_012270695.1 Gammaproteobacteria bacterium
ATGGCCACGAAACAGGACATAGAGATGGTCCGTAAGGAAATTGTAGTCAGCGCGCAAACGCTCAAGGTTGAGATGATCAAGTGGATGACCTGGTATTTTCTCAGTGGTCTGGCGGTGATGATCGCGGTGCTCAAATTAACTTGAGAAGGATTTTCAGGGACGCAGTGTGTGTCACTGTATATCGTCCTGCTGATTCCTGCCTCTACCGGCACGAGGGAGCGTTGCAGGATACTCACCTGGAAGCATAGAGATAAAGCATTTCCAAGGCCAGGCTGACGCCGGCGAGGGAGGTGATTTCCCCCACGTCATAATCCGGAGCAACCTCGACCAGGTCCATGCCGACCAGATTTATGCCCGCAAGCCCGCGCAGGATCTGCTGAGCCTGGTGCGTGGACAAACCGCCTATCACCGGCGTGCCCGTGCCCGGGGCATAACNNGGGATCAAGACAGTCGATATCGAAGGTGAGGTAACAGGCATTATCACCGATGACTTTCCTGATCTCGTCTGCGACGGCGGCACAGCCGTGTTCGTGCACCCATGGCGCCTTCAACTGGTTAAATCCCCATGAATTCTTGTTGAAGGTACGCAATCCTACCTGTATGGATCGCGCCGGATTGACCACGCCTTGCTTTACTGCATGGTAGAACATGGTGCCGTGATCAACCCGGCCCTCCTCATCCACCCAGGTATCGGAATGGGCGTCGAAATGGATTAAAGACAGCGACCCGTATTTTTCCGCATGGGCCTGGAGTATGGGGTAGCTAATGAAATGATCGCCCCCCAGTGACAGTAATGCAACGTTCGCGGAGATGATTTCGGTTACATGCTCCCTGATATCAGGCGGAATGGTTTCCGGGAAACCATGGTCGAGTTCACAATCACCGTAATCGATGACAGCCAGCTTGTCGAAGGCATCGAAATTCCAGTCATCCAACCTGGCCCAGCTCAGTTGGCTGGAAGCCTGGCGGATGGCGCGCGGGCCAAACCTTGCCCCGGGCCGGTTTGACGTCGCAGTATCGAGCGGAATGCCTGTTACGGCAACGTCGACGCCGGCAAGTGAACGGGTGTACTTGCGCCGCATGAAGCTGAGGACGCCGCTATAGGTCGGTTCGGCCCTGGTGCCGCGCAGGTCTTCACGGTGAATGGCCTGGTCTGTAAAGGAATCTTCAGTCATCGTTCTTCTCAGATTGGTGCTTCCACTCCACAATGCCGGCAACGGCTGTCATGGGTACACCGTTCTTTGGCATGTCTGACTATCAGCGCGTGGTACTCATTATACAAACCGTTATCGGGAGGAAGGCAGGCTTCGAACATCCGCTGCAAGTTATTGTAATCTTCCTTGCCCTGAATCAGTTCCATATTTTTCAGCAGGCAGCGGGTGTAATTATCGATAATAAATACGGGGCGTTCAAAGGCATACAGCAAAATATCATCAGCCGTTTCAGGGCCGATACCGTTAATGCCGAGCAAAGCCCGCCTGAGCCTGCCGGTGTCCCATGTTGCTACTGCGTCGAGTCCTCCCTGTGATTGCAACCACCCGCACAGGTTTTTCAAGCGTTTTGCCTTTACGTTGAAGAAACCGGAAGATTTGATCAGTTCAGCCAATTCATCCACAGGCAATGCAACAATATTTTCCAACTCCAGCAGGCCGGTATCTTTCAGTCTGCTTATAGCCATCTCGACGTTCTTCCAATTGGTGTTCTGGGTCAGCACCGCGCCGACGATCACCTCAAACGCGGATTCTGCCGGCCACCATTTCTGGGGGCCGTACGCAGCCAGCAGACGACCATACAACGCAAGCAATTTGTCGCAGCGCTTCATATTCAGAAACCTGATTAAGTCAGAGGTTCCTACGGTACAGGGATGTAGCTTGCTCTGACAAGCCCTGGATGGACTTGATCAGGGCTTCCTTTATTATATTTTCATAGTCATATTGTCTAGATATTTGAATGGACATAAGAAACGACGGCTACACAGGGCGCTTTGCCCCTACTCCCAGCGGCCCTCTCCACTTCGGGTCTATCGTTGCGGCGCTGGCAAGTTATCTTGACGCCAGGCATAACGACGGCAAATGGTTGTTGAGGATTGAAGATATCGATACGCCTCGGGTGCGAGCCGGGGCTGACCGGCAGATCATTGATACCCTGGAGATCCTGGGCCTGGAATGGGACGGTGATATCGTTTACCAGAGCGAGCGCCTTGGCCACTATGAACAGGCATTGGCGATGTTGGCGGACAATGACCTGTTGTACCGCTGCCGGTGCCCCAGGAGGGTCACCAAAGGCAAACCTTATCCGGGCACCTGCAGGACGCGTGCAGATATAGACGCCAAGCCTTATGCCTTGCGGGTGAAAACGTCGGATCGCTCAATCATTTTCGAGGATGTAATCCAGGGGCGGCTGACAGGCAGGCTGAACGAACTGACGGGTGATTTCATCCTGCGCCGTTCTGACGGGTTGATTGCCTATAACCTGGCAGTAGTCGTTGACGATGCCGGCCAGAATATTACCCATGTGGTGCGCGGCGCGGACCTGGTCGATACCACTTTCAACCAGATCTACCTGCAGTCCGTTCTCAACCTCCCCGTGCCGGTCTACGCTCATCATCCGCTTGCAGTCGATGACAGCGGAAAGAAGATCAGCAAACAGGACAGGGCAACGGACGTGTTGGCCGGAGTCTCTCCCGAAGCAGTGCTGCTGCGCGCGTTACATTTCCTCGAACAAGCGCCAGAGCAAAACCTGATGCGCGCCGGCAAACGGGACATCCTGGCCTGGGCCATTACCCACTGGAACATCGACGCGGTTCGCAGTTCGCCTACGGGCAAGCGCGCATAAATGTTGAGTTACCTGAAGCTGTCAATATAATAAATATCTCTTGATTTGCCGGATCACATGCGAGTAATTATTATCGGTGGCGGGGTGGCAGGAATTGCAACCGCTTACTACATGCAGCAACTTGGGGCTGATGTTACAGTCCTGGAACGGAGTCACGGAGTCGGTCTGGAAACCAGTTTCGGCAACGGCGGCGGTTTAACTGCAAGCGTTGTCGAGCCGTGGAATGAGCCGGGAATACACAAGGTGCTGTTACGTTCCCTGGGGCGGAAAGACTCGCCCATACTGTTACGAGCCACCGCAATCCCGGGAATGCTGTCCTGGGGCATCCGTTTTTTACGGGAATCACGCCGGAACGCATTTCTCGAAAACATCAGGCGCAATTCCGTTCTGGCCAGGTACTCTCTTGCCCTGATGGAGCAAATCCGGGAGGAGACCGGAATCGAGTATCGACTTTCCGATGCGGGCACGCTGCTCGTCTTTCGCGACCAGGCTTCCCTGGACGGCCATGCTGCACATGCCGGGTTTCTGGGTGAAGAATGCGGCGTGGAATACAAGGTATTGGATCGTTCTGACCTGATCGCTTTCGAACCTTCCCTGCTGGCGGTTCAGGACAAGCTGGAGGGGGGGATCCACTTCTCTGCCGATGAAACCGGTGACTGCCATATTTTTTGCAGGAATCTTGCTGAAATACTGGAAAACAGGAACGTACGGTTTCGCTACGGCGTCAATGTCGTGAAAATAATCCAACGGGGCGCATTATTTGAGGTTGAACTGTCGGGAGGCGAAACACTGAAGGCGGACACGGTAGTCGTCGCTGCCGGCGCCTGCAGTCCGAGGCTCGTGCGTACGCTGGGTATCCGGGTTCCCGTCTACCCGGTAAAAGGTTATTCCCTGACGATTCCCATGGAAGGCTGGGGAAACAGGCCGCGTCATTTGGTGGGCGACATGACTTTACACGCGGTGGCCAATCCGCTGGGAGGAGCGGTCCTGCGGGTCGCAGGCACCGCGGAGTTCACGGGGTTTGACAAAACAATTCCTGCTGAACGGGTGGCTAACCTGGTGAGGCTTGTGGAAGCCATTTTTCCTGAATTTGCAGAGATCATGGACCGGGATTCGCTCAACCCGTGGGCGGGATTACGGCCCATGAGCAGTGATGGCGTGCCAATACTCGGGAAAACACCGATAAAGGGACTGTATCTGAATACAGGCCACGGTCATCTCGGCTGGACCATGGCAGCGGCATCGGGCCGGGTCCTGGCAGATACCATAACGGGGCAAACACCGGAAGTGAACATGAATCCTTATTCAATAGACAGGTTCTGATACCGGCGCCATTAGAACTTATACATCAATATGTGTATAGTGGTCTGAACAGTCTGATTTCAATAACCGGACATGCACGCACAGGTTGAACAACAGCATAAACTGGTCCCGGTAAGCTCCCACTGGGGAAACTACCTGGCGGAAGTCGCGCATGGCAAATTGGTTGCGATCCATCCCTATGCTTCTGACCCGGACCCCACTCCAATCGGCCAATCATTGCTGAACGCCCAGGATGAGAACGTCCGCATCCCCCAGCCGATGATCCGGCAGGGATACCTGGAAAAACGCCACAAAAGTGACGGCGCCCGACGCGGGATTGACCCTTTTATCCCCGTCTCATGGGATGTGGCCTTGGACGTAGCGGCCGATGCGATACAGCGGGTAAAGGAGGAGTTCGGCAATGAAGCGATCTATGGTGGTTCATACGGCTGGGCCAGCGCCGGCCGCTTTCACCATGCCAACAGCCAGGTGCACCGTTTTCTGAACACGGTTGGCGGTTATGTCCGTTCCGTCAACAGTTACTCCACTGCCGCTGCCGAGGTCATCATGCCCCATGTAGTGGGGATGAGTTTTGTCGACCTGATGCTGCAGGCGCCCACCGTCGAAGACATCGCCAAGCACACCAGGCTGGTTGTGAGTTTCGGCGGTATTGCCATGAAGAATACCCAGATCATGTCCGGCGGCCTGGGCGCGCACACGGCCAGGGACCAGTTACAGAATTTGCGACAGGCCGGGGTCAGGTTTGTGAACGTCAGCCCGATGAGGGACGACATGGCGGATTATCTCGACGCAGAGTGGTTGCCGTGCCGGCCCAACAGCGACGTCGCAGTCATGCTGGGTATCGCCCATACCCTGGTCGTGAATAACCTCCATGACAGGCATTTTCTGGACACTTACTGCACGGGATTTGAGCGCTTTCTTCCCTACCTGATGGGCGAAGAGGACGGAATCGTCAAGGATGCCCGCTGGGCCGCGCAATTGGCTGAGATCCCCGAGGAAAGAATCGAGGAAACCGCAAAGCAGATGGCTGCCGAACGCTGCCTGATCGGCATCAGCTGGTCACTGCAACGCAGTGAATTCGGTGAGCAGTCCTACTGGATGGCGACCTTGTTGAGCGCTATGCTGGGCTACGTGGGTTTGCCCGGCGCCGGTGTCGCCTACGGTTACGGCTCTGTGCACAATATCGGTTTTGCCGGGCGGCGTCTGCCGAATTACAGGACGGCCGCATTGCCGCAGGGCAAGAATGCCGTTAAAAGATTTATTCCCGTGGCCAGGATCGCGGACATGCTGCTAAACCCGGGCAGGCAGTTTGAATATAATGGACGGACCCTAAGCTATCCTGAAATTCGACTGATCTATTGGGCAGGGGGCAACCCTTTTCATCACCACCAGGACTTGAACCGTCTGCGCCGGGCCTGGGCGAAACCGGAAACCGTCATCGTTAACGAGCCGTTCTGGACGGCCACTGCCCGGCATGCCGATATTGTGTTTCCATCGTCGACGCCATTAGAGCGTAATGATATCAGCATCAGTCCTTACGATTGCCATCTCACCCCCATGCCCCGAGTCGTGCCGCCATTCGGTCAATCGAGAAATGACTTCGATATTTTTACCGGTTTAGCCAAACGGCTTGGCTCGGAGCAGGAGTTTACCGGCGGCAAGGATGAGATGGACTGGGTGGGGCATCTTTATAGCGCCACCCGGAAAGCGGCGGTCAAGTCCGGCGTCACATTACCGGAATTTGATGAATTCTGGCGCGGCAAGCAAATCACCGTAAAAGAGCAGACGCCGGACCGGGTGTACACACTGGAGAAATTCCGTTCCGACCCGAAGGCAAACCCACTGCGCACCCCTTCCGGCAGGATTGAACTGTATTCGGAAAAGATTGCCGGGTTCAACTACGATGACTGTGCCGGTCATCCCAAGTGGTTCGACAAACAGGAATGGCTGGGCGCCGGACGGGCGGTGGACTATCCGTTGCATTTAATCTCCAATCAACCGAAAACCCGGTTGCACAGCCAGTACGATCACGGCGTCACCAGCCGCAATGCCAAGATCGAGGGTCGGGCACCGGCCAGGATGAACCCGCTCGATGCGGCAAAACGTAATATCATCGACGGCGACGTCGTCCGCCTGTTCAATGACCGTGGCGCCTGCCTGGCTGGGGTCATCCTCACGGAAAACATTCGCGCAGGTGTGATCGAACTGGAAACCGGCGCCTGGTATGACCCGCAGGATCCTTCCGATCCCATGACGCTTGAGATACACGGGAACCCCAATGCGTTAACGCGCGACGCCGGCACCTCGAAACTTGCCCAGGGGCCGAGCGCGCACAGTTGTCTGGTTGAAGCGGAGAAATATACCGGCGAATTACCTGCAATCCGGGTTTTCTCGCAACCGCGAACGGCAAGCATTGACCTGTCCTGACTTCTGAGTTCCCGAAGATTCAAGAGTTGCTACATGAATGATCAAATCGTCATCGCCGGTATGGCGCGCACACCCCAGGGTGGATTACAGGGAGACCTGTCAAGTGTGCTGGCTCCGCAGTTGGGGGCTATTGCCGTCAAGGCTGCGTTGGCAAGAGCAGATATCAATCCGACGGAGGTGGATGAGACCATCATGGGCTGTGTGCTACCGGCAGGTCTGCGCCAGGCGCCGGCGCGCCAGGCTTCCATCGGTGCCGGTATACCGGTTAACACGGGCTGTACGACCGTCAACAAGATGTGCGGTTCGGCCATGAAAGCGGTGATGCTGGGTTTTGACGCTATCCGGGCAGGCTCGGCTGACTGTATCGTCGCGGGAGGGATGGAGAGCATGAGCAATGCGCCGTACCTGGTGCTCAAAGCCCGCAGCGGTCTGCGCCTTGGACACGGTGAGATGGTGGATCATATGTTCTTTGACGGCCTGGAGGACGCTTATGACCAAGGCAAATTGATGGGTTCATTCGCGGAAGACTGTGCGAGCAAATACGGTTTTTCCCGGGAGATGCAGGATGCCTATGCCATTGAGTCGCTGATGCGCGCCCAACAAGCTATCAGGGAGGGAAAATTCAAGGATGAAATCATCCCGGTCGTGATTAAAACACGCAAAGGTGAAGTCACCGTAGACACCGATGAGCAGCCGGGCAAAGCAAAGATCGACAAAATTCCCACGTTGAAACCGGCGTTCGCCAAAAACGGCACTGTAACACCAGCCAATTCCAGCTCCATTTCCGATGGCGCCGCGGCGCTGGTCTTGCTCAGGGAGGGCGATGCAGAGACTCGTGGGTTAATGCCGTCAGCGCTGTTGCGCGCACATTCGAGCCATGCCCAGGAGCCCGGCTGGTTCACCACCGCACCGGTGGGCGCAATTAAGAAGGTGCTCGAAAAAACCGGCTGGACAGTGGCTGACGTGGACTTGTTTGAAGTAAACGAGGCCTTTGCCGTCGTTGCCATGGCAGCCATGCAGGAATTGCAGATCCCCCACAACAAACTGAACGTAAACGGCGGTGCCTGCGCCCTCGGCCACCCTATCGGCGCCTCGGGCGCGAGAATCATGGTGACATTAATCGCCGCCCTGAAAGACCGCGGCTTGAAACGCGGCGTAGCCAGCCTGTGCATAGGCGGCGGCGAAGCTACGGCGGTAGCCCTGGAACTAATCCGGTAAAAAGGAGACGGATTTAAATCCGTCCCCCGGACCTGGGATGCGTAATCAGCGTCACCTGTGGACCTGAAACGGACTAATCTGTACCCCCCTGCGTCATCTGTGGACCAGAAGCGGACTAATCTGTACCCCCACGCATCATCTGCTGATTGAAATGCTGCAACAGCAACCCCACAACGATCAGCACCAATCCCATAATCGTCGTTACGGCAATCGCTTCGCCGAGAATCCGGCTGATGAAGATCAACGATATAAACGGCGAGAGGAATATCAGCGTGCTCACTTTTGCCGTGGCCTCCGACAGCCGTAGCGCAGCGAGCCACAAAATATAGGTTACGCCCATTTCAAACAGTCCTACGTAAACACCGGCCAGGATGCCTGTCATGCCCAGGGAAGCCACATCGGAGCGAAGCCAGCAGGCAGCCGCTATGAACGGGATGCTGAACAGGAAGCTGACAAACAGTCCGAGTACCGGGTCGATGTGGTCTTTTGTTTTAAGCAGCCAGTAAAACGCCCAGATCACCGTGCTACCCAGGGCCAGGAAAATTCCCACTGTGCTCAATTCCCCGGCCGGGAACTGCCCACCGCTGAAACAGATTACAATCACGCCGGAATAACAGATAACCGTAGCGATGTAATCGAAGCGGGTAATCCGATGTTTCAGGATGGGCACGGACAACAGCATCAGCGTTATCGCCCAGGTGTAATTCAATGCCTGGGCAACCTGCGCCGGCAGCAGCTCATAAGCCTTGAACAGGACCAGGTAATAACAAAAAGGATTCAGTATGCCCAGACAGGCCAGCCGGAGATAATCCCGTACTCCCTGGTTCGCCAACAGTCGTATCCTGCCCGTCACCAGCACGATCAGCAACAGGCACAAGGTCGCCGTCACGCTTGCAACAAGCAACAACTGGAACACGTCAAGGTAACGCAACGATATCTTGAATGCAGTCGCTACCGTGGACCACAGCATCACGGCGCCCAGCGCGAACAGGTAAGCCTTATGCTGGCTGGTCAGGGTCATTGATCTCCTGGCGGAAAATCCGGGTTAGTATGGATACGTAACGGGTCAGCGCGGCGGCAATCTGATGCCACCGTCGATCCGGATAGTTTCCGCGTTGATGTAGTCGTTTTCAATTATGAATATGACAAGGCGGGCAACCTCAGCGGGGGTGCCCAGGCGCTTGGGATAAAGCACGGAGGCCTCCAGGGAGTGGATGACTTTTTCACCCAGGCCGTCGAAAATGGGCGTATGAATGATACCCGGCGCGATGGTATTCACCCGGATACCCAGGGGGGCCAGGTCCCGGGCAACGGGAACCGTCATGCCGGCTATCCCGCCTTTGCTGGCGCTGTAAGCCGCCTGGCCGATCTGCCCTTCAAAGGCGGCAACGGACGCGGTGTTGATGATCACGCCACGCCCACCGTGTTCGTCGAAAGGCTCGTTTTCAGCCATTTTTTCGGCGGCCAGGCGCAGGACGTTGAACGTGCCAATCAGGTTGACCCGGATCACCTTATTGTACAAATCCAGCGAATGCGGGCCGTCTTTTCCCAAGGTCTTGGCGGCCGCCGCGATTCCGGCAAAGTTGCAGCATATATGAATTGATCCGAAGCTCGCCATCGTGTTGGCTATGGCGTCGCGGACCGCATCCTCACCTGACACATCAACGCGCTGGTACAGAACCCGGTCATGCCCGGCGAGCCCGGGGTCCTGCATATCATTCAGGTCGAATATCGCAACGTTGGCGCCGGCATCAACAAGCCGTCTTACCGTTGCCAGACCCAACCCGGAGGCGCCGCCGGTGATGACCGCTGTTTTGCCTGAAATATACATACTGCTCTCCATAGACAAAGGTTGACAGTGTACCAGCAGTTACTGCAGGCAGGCACAACGGGTTTCCTTTTTCTATAGTAAACTATAGCCATAATACATTGAGGAGACTCCGATATGGCTACTACTGCACGAGTACTGGCTGAAGAACCGATCCTGCTGACGGGGGTAACCTCCGGGATCGCAACCCTGACCCTGAACCGACCGCATCAATACAATGCCTTGTCCGAAGACATGTTGATCGCGCTGCAAGATGCCCTGGACGAAATCGCCAGGGACGAAACGGTTCGTGTGGTGGTCATTGCGGCAAACGGCAAGGCTTATTGTGCGGGGCATGACCTCAAGGAAATGCGTTC
>JAAXHV010000223.1:0-2783 GCA_012270695.1 Gammaproteobacteria bacterium
GACAGCGTGGAAACCGTGGGGATGTTGCTGGAAGACCTGGACAACCTGGATAGCGGTGAAAACAGGCGCGGCGCCGAGGGCTGCTACGAGATCCTCGACCGGCGTAATGTCCGCTACATCAGCTTCGCCGACTGGAAAAAAATTGATGATGCCGAGATAGTTCGTGGCGAACCCGCGGGCAAACCCAGGGAGAAATATACTTACATCAGCGAAATGCTGGCCCTGCTGGATTGAACGCATTGACAGCAAATGTCACCTGTCCGTTTTGCAGCCTGTTATGCGATGACCTGTCAGTCCGTAATGAACAGGGACGGCTTGACGTATCAGCCAATGCCTGCCGGCTTGCCAGGCAGGGCTTTACCACGCCGCAGCCCCCTGCGAAAGCAAGGCTGAACGGCGTTCCGGCTACCATAGAGCAGGCTGTAACGGCGGCAGCAAGACTCCTGCAAAAATCAGGCAGGCCCCTGGTTGCCGGCCTCGGCACGGACGTGGACGGCATACGTGCGGCCCTGCGCCTGGCGGAAAAGATCGATGCCGCGCTCCTGCACAGTCAGGAACCCTACGCCGTGCACAACTTGAAGGCGTTGCAGGCCCAGGGCGGGATCATGACTACCCTTGCAGAGTTGAAAAACAGGGCGGATGCCGTCATCTTTATCGGCGACAACGTTACCGGAGACTATCCTCGTTTTATTGAACGTTTCATCAACAGTCCCCATTCCCTGTTCGCCGGGAGAAACAGGAGACTGGCTTACCTGGGCAGCCCCGGCAGAAAGGAACTGGATGAATGCCATAACCATGCCCCTGTGGTCATTTCCGGCTACGGTGTTGAAATCGCCGACAACCTGGCCTTGCTGCGCGCCAGGCTGGCGGACAGACAACTGCTCGATTATACAAACCTGCCAGCAACAAAAAACCGCAAACTGGCTCAAGTAGCTGACCTGATCAGACATGCGGAATATGGCGTCCTGGTGTGGTGTCCGGCAACGCTGCCACAGGATCATGCGGACCTGATCATCAGTTCGCTGCTGGACCTGGTGCGTGACCTGAATACCAGACAGCGGTTCGCCGGTTTGTCCCTGGGCGGCAGCAACGGCGGCGCAACATTCCAGAATGTGGCAACCTGGCAGACCGGATTTCCGTCCGGTATCAGTTTCGATGCCGGACGTCCATCCGCTATTGACACGGACACGTCTGACGCGGATGCCCTGTTATGGATCTCGGCTTTTTCAGACGAGAGCCCCCCGGCGCTGAACGTTCCCACGATCGTTTTATCCACCTACCAGAACGCAGCGAAACACGCCGACGTTTATATTCCCATCGGAATCCCCGGCATCGACCACACCGGCAACCTGTTCAGGACCGACAACGTCATCAATATGCCGTTGAAAAAAGTAAGAGATTCCGATTCCCCCAGCGCCGCCCGAATCATCAGGGAGATCACGTCTGAAATAGAGGCCACGCCGGCATGATCAAGCTCGAAGGCGGGAAAGTCTATGACCCGACTAACGGGATAAACGGCAAGATCATGGACTTGTACATCAAGGACGGCAAACTGGTCAAACCGGCAGCCGGACATAAAATTCACCGGGTCATAGACCTGAACGGCAGCATCGTCATGGCAGGCGGGATTGACATCCATACCCACATCGGCGGTGGGAAGGTCAATATCGCCAGGTTATTGCTGCCGGAAGATCACCGCGACAATCCGCTAGGGTCAGGCGCCCTGACGCACTCAGGTTCCGGCAGCATCGCTCCGTCCAGCTTCATCACCGGCTACCGTTACGCTGAAATGGGCTACACCACCTGTTTCGAACCGGCGATGATGCCAGCGAATGCCCGCCACTCGCACCTGGAAATGGCGGACACCCCCATGCTGGATACCGGCGCTTACGTTCTGCTCGGCAGCGATGATTTCCTCCTGCGTCTGCTGAAAGGCAAGAAAGAACAATCTCTGATCAATGATTACGTCGCCTGGACAGTACACGCGACTCGGGCGATGGCTGTCAAAGTGGTCAACCCGGGTGGGATCAGCGCGTTCAAGTTCAACCAGAGAAAGCTGGATCTGGATGAAAAAAACTGCTACTACGGCGTAACACCACGTGAAATTTTATCCGCCCTGCTTACTACGGTGACGCAGCTGGGTATTCCTCACCCCCTGCACGTCCATGGCTGTAACCTGGGAGTGCCCGGCAATTACACAACCACGCTGGACACCATCACTGCCGCCGAGGGCAAGCCACTACACCTGACCCATGTACAGTTCCACAGTTATGGCGCTGACGGTGACAGGAAATTCTCTTCGGCGGCAGCGCAGGTTGCAGAGGCGGTCAACGCCAACAAAACCGTATCCGTAGACGTCGGTCAAATCATGTTCGGCCAAACCATCACTGCGTCCGCTGATACCATGATGCAGCACAAGGGGCACATCCACGCCTATCCGCACAAATGGGTCTGTATGGACATCGAATGTGATGCAGGCTGTGGGGTAGTGCCTTTCCGCTATCGGGACAAGAACTTCGTCAATGCGTTACAGTGGTGTATCGGCCTGGAGCTGTTCCTGCTCATCGATGATCCCTGGCGCGTGTTCCTGACCACCGACCACCCGAATGGCGCGCCGTTTACTTCCTATCCACACTTGATCCGACTACTCATGGACAAAGGCTTTCGCGATGATATGCTGAAAACAATCAATAAAAGCGCCGCGGCCGCCAGTGTCCTGTCCTCTATCGACCGGGAATATTCGCTGTACGAAATCGCCATCCTGACCCGGGCGGCGCCGGCCA
>JAAXHV010000223.1:2896-3301 GCA_012270695.1 Gammaproteobacteria bacterium
GTCGAACCCGACTACGACCCTGGCATTGAAAAACACCTGAAAAAATACTTTGACAGGTACATGACGATGAACCTGGAAAATTTCAAGCTCAGCCGGGATGAACTTGAGTCATACAACCAGCATTCACTCATCGAAAATGATTGTGTTAAATAAGTTCACCAATATAAACCACAGAGAACACAGAGAGCACAGAGGTTCTGAGGACAGGAAATGTAATAGTTGGATAGTGAGTCGGAAAAAAATCGCTACTGATCCGGCAGTTCAAGTCCATAAAAACAGCGTCAAGCGAGTCATCCTATAAAATGCCTCTGTGGCCTCTGTGCCCTCTGTGGTAATAACTAATATGAACATCAACGGCGTAACCATTGACGATACCTTTGCCGAGGCCTTTCCGATGAAGGCGAC
>JAAXHV010000224.1:0-824 GCA_012270695.1 Gammaproteobacteria bacterium
ATACCACAAGTCATCAATATCGTGAAGGGTGAGATGAGTCTGGTGGGACCGCGACCGGAACGCCCTGCCCTGGCCGAACAGTTCAACCGCGAAGTGGCTGGATTCTCCGAGCGTCTCAGGGTCAGGCCGGGTATTGCCGGATTGGCCCAGGTGCGCGGCAGTTACTGGACAGACCCAGGTTACAAACTGAAGTACGACAACCTGTATATTGAAACAATGAGCCCCTGGCTGGACTTCAAGCTGCTTTTTCTCGCCGTCTGGGTCGCTATCAAGCGTGTCTTTCGTGGTGCAGATGCCTCCGTTGCAGATAACGGCACTGAGAAAGAGCAAACCCAATGAACGGGCGGGCAGCCAGTGATTGAGCAAAAACAAAACGAGAAGGTCACCGTATCGATTATCATCCTGACCTGGAATTCTGAGCAACTGATCGGTGCATGTCTGGCCTCACTTGACGGGGGGCTGAGCGCGTTTTCTTCCGAAGTCATCGTGATTGACAACGGTTCACGGGATCGGACCTGCGCCACGGTCAGGAAAGCCCTGCCGGGTGTACGGCTGATCTGTAATCCTGAAAATCGCGGTGTTGCCCCGGCCCGCAACCAGGGAATACGTCTTGCCCAAGGCGAGTATGCGCTTATCCTGGATGACGACACGGTTGTGCAGCCGGGAGCACTGGACTGCCTTATCCATTATATGGAGGATCAGCCAGAGGTAGGACTATGCGGACCCAGACTGGCCGGTGCTGACGGAGATCTGCAGTTATCGTGCCGGCGATTTCCAACCCTGGTGGATAAAATGGCCCGGCGCCTGCCTTCAATCCTGGTTAA
>JAAXHV010000224.1:935-4992 GCA_012270695.1 Gammaproteobacteria bacterium
ATGTGCCTGCGCCTGCAGCAGGCCGGCTGGTCGGTGGTGTATAACCCCGACGCTGTCGTTGTGCATAAGGAGAGGAGGGTAAGCCGTTCACTGCAGTCTGGCCTGATGTGGAAACACGCATGGGGACTCGGCTATTTTTTCTGGAAACACGGCTACTTGCTGTCCCGACAAGGGTTATACGCCCAGCTTGCTCAATCCAGGTTGTCCGAGCAGCCAGGGAGAAGCTGACATCACAATAACATTGAGCCAAATTAATCCAGTCGATTTTCTCGTTGTCGGTGCTGCAAAATCGGGAACAACGACGTTGTTCGAGACTCTTAATCAGCACCCCGGGATTTTTATTCCTGCGCGCAAAGAGTGTCGTTATTTTTCCTGTACTCCCGGAGAGTTCGCGGGGCCTGGACCGCAGTATGCGAACAACGTGACGCGTACCCTGGAAGAGTACCGGGACCTGTTTAAAAAGGCTGTACCAGGTCAGCTCTGTGGAGATATTTCACCCGACTATCTGTACTATTACCAAAATGCCGTCCCGAAAATTCTCAACGAGACCAATGCGCAAATCCCGATTATTATCGTTTTACGCAACCCCATAGATCGAGCTTATTCAAGCTACCTCTACCATGTACGCGATGGTCGTGAGAAATTGAGTTTTGAGGACGCCCTGAATGCTGAGGAAGAACGACAAGCGGCGAATTGGGCCTGGGGGTGGTTCTATGTGGATGGTGGATTGTACGCCCAACAGGTCAAGGCATATACGGATAATTTTGAGCGGGTTTTACTTCTTTTGTTTGAACAAGACATTGTCACAGGGCAGGCAGCAGAAAAGATTTTGAATTTCCTGAACCTCGATTCTCTCCCGGAAGGCTTGGGGAATTTACAAACGAATACTTCAGGTTATCCCAAAAATCGTTTGTTGCATCAAGTAACTACACGGGTTTTGGGGGATGAATTGATCGTAAGAAAGATCAAGGATGCGCTTAAGATGACCCCTTTCTATGTCGCTTCAAAGCGTATCTATCGAAAAATACTGGAGGCGAACCTGAAAAAAGCAGACATGGCTCCTAAGACAAGACAGATGCTCAAAGAAAAGTTTCAGGCAGATGTCGCCTTGCTGGAAGAGCACACTGAACTTTGCGTCCGGAAATTCTGGACGGACTTTTGGTAAGATTAATCATTTCCCTGAAAACGTCTATACGCTTCAGGATGGAAAACACGGGCGGACACGATTTCAGGCATTGGGATTACGATTCGAAAATCTTCATAGACCAAGCCTAAGGAATCATCAAGAGATTCCTGCACCACGCGAGCATAGTTAGTCGTGATCTTTAATTCATGAGTGTCTTTATCTCGGTACCCGCTTGCTATAGGGATGAGTGCGATATCTGCTTCACCTTGCCTCGTTACACCGCTCTCAAGAGCGAAACCTATATATGATTTCCCGCTTCTTAGAGACAGTTCAATGAGTCTTTGATGTTCAATGGATTCTGCTATTAGCAGTTCAATGAGGTCACCGCTTTCCGTAGCTGCTCGTCGAGCAGCTCTTTCTTTGCTGTAGAAGTGATTACCAGGAAAAGGAAGCACAAACGCAAGCAAAGCGGTCAGCATGGTAGTGCCAGAGTGAGAGATTGGTATAAATGTATCCCACATTTCGCTGATTTCAGGAATATAGGGATTTAAGGCAAAGATTATTGAATGAGCTATGAAAGCCAAAATGACACCCGTGATGACCGCCCTGAAGAAAACATGGTAACCCGAATCACGGAGGGCACCATAGCGTGTGAGATGTAGGTGTGTCAAAAACCAATACCCGCTGACAGCAGGGATTAAAAACAATCCAAGGTCCAAGGTGGGTCCCTCCTAATACACTGAATATATTGGTTTTCTACGAAGAATCTTTCGAAGGTGTAGCAGTTGAAGCCTTGTTCAAGTCGAGTTTGGTCATGGCCTCAATTTCAGCGCGTGCCCTTTTGCTACGAAGTAATTCATCCGCTTTGACATACCTGGCGCCCCTGGAGGTTACATATATTTTGGGGCGTTCTACGTCCATTCCGGGTTGTTCGTACGAACTTTTATCAGACATGTCAACCTCCTCTATGAATATCTTTTAAGGTAGTATACTTCACATTTGAGTGCATAGCTTTTCTCCATTAACTCCACTAGTTAGTGAACCGCTGGAAAAATTCTCTGGGCTAATTCTATGGCATGCTGTAATAGAACATCAAGAAATATAATCTTTTTGATTAGCCCCATCCTTGGAGCGCCCCCTGCGGGCGCTCTCCGAGTGTCCAAATCCGTTTCAGACGGATTTGTCCCGCTAGCGGGCATGTTTTCATTACGCCTATTCTTGGGCGTAACCCTTTGGGCGGCCTACGGCTGTGCAGCTCGTCTATCCTGACGATTTGTCATCGCATCGATTGGTGAGATGTCCGGGTTAGAACTGCCGATCTCTGGTGAAATTGGTATTATTGACCTGGTGAAAATGGCACTTTGTAGTGGTGAAATCGTCAATGCAGAGCAAAACCAGCCTGCCAAGTGCTCAAGGTAAGGCTAGCGTAAAACAGATATGTCCTTAGGCCCCATCATGCTGGACCTGCGTGGCGCTGAGTTGCAGGCGGACGAGCGGGAAATGTTATTACACCCGCTGGTGGGCGGGGTTATCCTGTTTGCGCGCAATTATCGTGACCCGGAGGCATTGATTTCACTGACGTCCCAAATCCACGAGCTACGCAGCCCCGCGTTGTTGATTGCCGTGGATCATGAAGGGGGGCGGGTGCAACGCTTCCACCAGGGTTTTACCCGGTTGCCACCCAGCCGTTGTTTCGGCGATCTTTACGTACAGGATGGGAGCAGGGCTTTGGCGCTGGTTGAAAATACCGGCTGGCTGCTGGCCAGCGAGTTGCTGTCCGTCGGTGTTGATCTCAGTTTCACCCCGGTGCTGGACCTGGATGCCGGCATCAGCTCCTTCCTGGGCGATCGCGTTTACCACCGCTCACCGGATATCGTTGCGCGCCTGGGACAACGTTTGATGCAGGGAATGGGTGACGCCGGGATGGTGGCCGTGGGCAAACACTTCCCGGGACACGGTAACGTGAAAGGCGATTCCCACCATGAAATTCCGCTGGATGACCGAAGCTACGAAGCCATTCTGATGGCGGATTTGCTGCCGTTTGAACGCCTGATCAACGCGGGTTTGGCGGCTGTCATGCCGGCGCACGTCATTTATTCCAGGGTGGATGATAAACCCGCCGGTTTCTCCCCGTTGTGGTTGAAGCAGGTGCTGCGTGGCAGGCTGAATTTCCAGGGGGTGATCTTCAGTGACGATATCAGCATGGCGGGCGCCGAGATAGCAGGGAGTTATACGGAACGGGCCTACAGCGCGCTGAATGCCGGCTGTGACATGGTCCTGGTATGTAACAACCAGACGGCGGCGGGCGCGCTGCTGGATGAGTTGAAGGTCAACGCAGACCCGGCATCTCAAACCAGGCTGATGCGAATGCGTGGCGCCAGACCTGGATTATCCTATACTGAGTTGTGCAATAGCGAGAGGCGAGTACGCATCGCCAGTGAGATATCTGGACTGGACGTGGCCGCGGAACTGGGGACAGCTGATGACAGCATTGCGAGTTAGCTTTCTTGCAATTATCTGTTTGCTGTTCTGCTCTGGCGGTGTTTTATCTGCGGATCTTGTCTGCCGCCCCCTCCAGGTAAATGAAATTCCCTATTCCGGCCCCGATGAGTTCGGGCGTGGGCTGTTATGGAAGGTGACTAAGGAAGGTCTTCCGTCAAGTTACGTATTCGGCACCATCCACGTTGCAGAACGTCACGTCAGCGTGCAACTGGACAAGGTCAGAAGCGTGCTGGCCGGTAGCGAGGTTTTTGTCATGGAAGCGGTCCCGGAGCCGGATGATATTGCCACGTTGCGGCAGATGATGTTCTTCGCTGACGGCACAAAGCTGCAGGACGTTATTTCAGCCGATCTGTATGCAGAAACGCTTGCAGAGTTGAGTGCATATCACCTGACGGAGAAAGACGTATTGGCCATGAAGCCCTGGGCTGC
>JAAXHV010000225.1 GCA_012270695.1 Gammaproteobacteria bacterium
CAGCGGTTAACTCACTCAACGGCTAAAGCTGACCCGGATATTACACGACTTATTCCCTGTCCTGCTGCCTGTGTTTATAAATGGGCAGCTCGCCGTCTGCGGCTGCCTGGTATTTGACGGTAAAGTCAGACAATCCCTTTAACGCATCTTCCGGGTCCTTATCTTCCCGGAGCTGGAATGAATCAATACCGCAACGCTGCATGAAAAACAACTGATCCCTGAGCACGTCCCCCACGGCGCGAATTTCGCCCCGGTAAGCAAAACGGTCACGCAACAGTCGGGCCTGGGAATAGCTCCGCCCATCTGTAAATTTCGGAAACTCCAGGGCAATGAGTTCCAACAGCCCCAGTGAGTCGGACAAATCATCCAGCTTGTCGTCACCATTCAAGCAGACGGCAATCTTGCCTTTATGCCGGAGCAGCCGTTCCCGGTTAACGCGCCAGTAGCCCAAAGGAATAATCCAGTCGCCATCATCCAAAGCTTGATCCTGTTCCAATGCAGCAATCCGTTGCCAATTGTCCTCCAGTACCTTGCCCGCCTTAATAACCCGCAACGGCCTTCATCTCCGGCGGTTCCTGGGTGTCGGCGGCATAGACTCTTGCTTTGAACGGTTCCATGCCTACGCGCAGGTAAGTTTCCTGGAATAGCTCGCCTCCTTCTCGCTGGTCCAGGTATACCTGCAGGATTTTATCTATCGTATGGGCCACGTCATCTTTCGCGATTGCGGGTCCTAAACGGTCTCCCAACCGGGCGTGATTTCCGGCTGCGCCGCCCAGTGTCAATTGATAGAACTCCTTGCCTTTCTTATCCACACCGAGAATTCCGATATTTCCTACGTGATGATGACCGCAGGCATTCATGCACCCGGACATCTTTATCTGGAAGTCGCCGATATCATGGAGATAGTCCAGTTCGGCAAACCTGTCATTGATTTGTTTGGCAATGTCGATGGAACCGGCATTGGCCAGGTTACAAAAATCCAGCCCCGGGCAGCAGATCATGTCAGTTAACAGGCCGATGTTTGGTGTGGCCAACCGCGCCTTTTTTAAAGCATTCCAGAGTGGATACAGGTTCGCCTGCCTGACGTGAGGCAGGATCAGGTTCTGGTCATGGGTCACACGTATTTCTGAGTGACTGAACTTGTCCGCCATGGCTGCGATAAAATTCATCTGTTCGGCTGTAGCATCGCCAGGGGCTATTCCGGGATGTTTGAGTGACAGGTAGACGGCGCGATAACCCGGCGCTTTATGGGCCTTCACATTGCGCTGCACCCACAGGTTGAAGTCTTTTTGCAATACCAGGCGTTTGGCGAACGTGGCATCAGCGACAGCATCCACATCATATTCCGGTTCGATGAAAAACCCTTTAACCCGGTCTATCTCAGCCTGGTCCAGTAATAAGGCCGAGTCCTTGATACGCTCCCATTCAGTTTCGACCATCTCTGTGAATTTGTCCGCGCCCACCGCATTGACCAGGATCTTTATTCTTGCCTTGTGCATGTTGTCGCGCCGGCCCAACTGGTTATAGACCCGCAGAATGGCTTCCAGGTAAGACAACAGGTGCCGCTTCTCCAGGTACTCCCGTATGCAGACGCCCAAATACGGCGTGCGCCCCAGGCCCCCGCCTACCAGTATCCTGCAACCGGTTTCACCCTCTTCGTTGCTGACCAGGTAGATGCCGATGTCATGGATTTGCACGGCGGCACGGTCATTTTCAGCGCCGGATACGGCGATCTTGAACTTGCGCGGCAGGAAAGAGAACTCCGGGTGGAACGTGGACCACTGGCGTATGATCTCACAATAGGGGCGCGGGTCTTCCAACTCATCCTCAGCAATACCGGCAAAATGATCGGAGGTGATATTGCGTATGCAGTTCCCGCTGGTCTGGATAGCGTGCATCTGTACACTGGCCAGGTCGGCCAGGATATCCGGCACCGTTTCCAGCTTCGGCCAGTTGAACTGAATATTCTGCCGGGTGCTGAAATGGCCGTAGCCTTTGTCATACTTCTCTGCAATATGCGCCAGCATGCGCAGTTGGGTGGAAGACAGCAGACCGTAGGGAATCGACACGCGCAGCATCGGCGCATGTCTCTGGATATACAGTCCGTTCATCAGGCGCAACGGCCGGTACTCATCCTCGCTGAGCTCGCCGGCCAGGTAACGACGGGTCTGGTCGCGAAACTGCGCTACCCGTTCGTTTACGATCTGCTGATCGTATTGATCATATTGGTACATAACAACTGTAACCAGCTCTCAAATATGAATGGGCTGGAAAGAATAGCAGGGAAGGCTTATGCAGAAAAGTGCTTAATTTGACTATATATATGACATATAGATATAAGCAAGCCCGGAGTCAGGTAAACCGGTCTTCTAAGCCGTTACTCGTCGTCTTCCGTCGGTTTATAGGCGGCTTTCAGTTCCTTCTGGGTTTTCGCCGGTACCGGGTCATAATGACTGAAGCTGAGGGAATAGGAGCCTACCCCTCCGGTCATGGACTTCAGTTGTGATTGATAATTGTCCAGCTCGCCCAGCGGCACACTTGCGGTTATCGTTGACATACCGCCGGACAAGGCAAGGGTATTGCTGATGCGACCCCGCTTGCCGGAGATATCCGCGTTGATGTCTCCCATAGCATCATTCGGCGCGGCCACGTTGATATTTACAATAGGCTCCAGCACTACCGGCCGGGCCTTGTGGAAAGCGTCAAGAAAGGCCTTCTTGCCGGCGGCGACGAATGCCACTTCCTTGGAATCAACAGAATGGTGTTTGCCGTCATAGACCGTTACCTTGATGTCCTGCATGGGATTGCCGGACAAGGCGCCGCTTTCCAGTGCCTGTTTGATGCCTTTCTCCACTGCCGGGATCAGGGGTTTGGGGATCACCCCGCCGACCACTGCATCGACGAATTCAAAACCTGTGCCCCGGGGCAGAGGCTCGATTCTCAGGAAAACCTCACCGAATTGACCTGCGCCTCCGGTTTGTTTCTTATGCCGGTGGTGACCCTCAGCGTTGGTTGTGACAGTCTCTCTATAAGCTATCTTCGGGGGGCGGGTGACCACGTCCACGTTGTGGCGATCTTTCAGTTTTTCCAGCATGATGCGAAGGTGGAATTCACCCAGGCCGCGAATGACCGTTTCATTGGTAGCCGCGTTGTGCTCTACGAGAAAACTCTGATCTTCCGCCTCGAGCTTATGTAAAGCATCAGATATTTTTTGCTCATCTCCCCTGCTTTTCGCCTGTATGGCCAAGCCGTACATGGGAGCAGGGATGTCAACAGATTGCAGGTGAACCTCGTCATCATCGTGGGAATCATGCAAAAGCGCGTCAAAATAGATATCTTCAACTTTTGCGACGCCACAGATATCGCCGGGCACACCCCGGTCAATTTCAATATGATCCTTGCCCTGCAGCTTCAACAGGTGGCCGACCTTGAACGGTTTGCGGCCATCATCGATAAACAATTGGCTATCCTTGGTTATCGTTCCCTGGTGTATTCTGAAAACACCCAGTCTGCCGACAAACGGATCAATATGGACTTTAAATACGTGAGCAATCACGTTTCCGGCGGGATCCGGTTCAATACGGATCTGTTCAGCCGCATCACCCTCACCCCTGAAAACCGGGGGAGGATTGCCCTCGCCCGGGTTGGGCATCAACCTGGCAAATACTTCCAGCAGCTCCGCAACGCCCGCCCCCGTTTCAGCCGAGACAAAGCAGACGGGGATGAAATGGCCTTCGCGCAATGCTTGTTCAAACGGTTCATGTAATTGCTCGGGGCTGATGTCTTCCCCCTGCTCCAGGTATTGCTCCATGAGTTCTTCGTCAAGTTCAACCACCTGGTCAACAATATTGACATGCGCCTCTGCGACGGAAAGAAAATCGGTTTCCCTGCCGTCAGGCTGAAAAAAACAATCGATTACTTCGGCGCTGCCATCGGCCGGTAAATTCAAGGGCAGACATTGGCTTCCATAAGCATCCCTGAGCTGTTGCAGAAGGGCCTCAAGATCAACATCTTCAGCATCTATTTTATTTACGATCAGCAAGCGGCCCATGCCTCTGTCCAGGGCCTGATCCATCATCTTGCGGGTAACCATTCCTACTCCGGCTTGAGCATCGACAACCACTGCACAGGTTTCCACGGCAGGCAATACGGCCAATGCACGGCCGATAAAGTCAGGGTATCCCGGCGTATCGATGAGATTGACGTGGCTGCCGTGATGATCCAGGCTGGACATAGCGCTATCCAGCGAATGCTGGTGGGTTTTTTCCTGAGGCTCAAAATCACACACCGTCGTTCCCCGCTTTACTGACCCTTTCTGGCTGATTGCGCCGGCGCCGTGCAGCAGGGCTTCAACCAGCGTCGTCTTGCCCGAACCGCTGTGGCCGGTAATGGCAATATTGCGGATATTTTGAGTCGAATAGGACACCATTGACACCTCCTCTATCTTGTTATTGTTCCCTTGGCTCCTCAACATAATAACATAAGGGAAGCTCTATTGATTCAGCAGATGATATAATAGTGGAGTATGTGTTTGCGGCGCAATGTGCCCTGTGGGTCAAGGTCAACTGGCTATGATATGAGACGGGGCTGTTGCCACGGCTCAAGCAAGTCAACAATACCTGCCTTCTCAACAAGCGCACGGGATGCCTGGATCATGTCGGCAACCACTTTTTCCTGGTCCAGTTTTGTAGACCGTCCGTTTTCAACGATCAGGTCACCGTTAACCACGACATGGCGCACATCAGTTCCGTGCGTAAAAAATACCAGGCTGGCGACAGGACGCAGACAGGGTTGGTGATGCAGGGCGCGGGTATTCACTATGGTCAGGTCAGCAAGCGCTCCTTCTCGCAACACTCCCAGGTTTTTACGCAGCATTTTCCCGCCAAGTCTGGTTGCCATCGTCAGCAACATTTCAGTCGTCGTGGCTTCCGGGTCAAGGCGCCCGACCCGTTGTAACATCAACCCGGCCTTCATCGCTTCAAACATATTCTGCCCGGCAACAGCCGTGCCATCAGTGCCGAGCGCCACATTAGCGCCGGCCTGCAGTAAGTCTTCCAGCCTCATAAAACCGGAAGCCAGATACTGATTACTGATCGGGTTATGGATAATGGTTGTTCCAGTCTCACCAAGCATCCGGATCTCCTCGTCATCAAACCAGATACCATGGGCAAGTGTCGTATGAGCTCCCAGAATATTCTGTTCATATAGCCAGGCTGCGGGACGGTTACCGTAAAGGGACTCAAAAATCTCAACTTCAAATTTGGATTCACTGCAATGCACTTGCCACGACAGGTCAAAGTCACGGGCAAGCTCACTACTACCGATCAACAAATCCGGGTCTGCATAGACTACATTCTTCGGCCCAGGCCATATATCCACAAGTTCCATGTCAGCCATCGCTTTCATGCTGGCGCGGGTAATATCCATTTCCTGCTGCACAGTATATTTAAACATTCGCTCGTCGCATTTCATCCGGCGACCTCCCTCGGTCATCGGGCCAAACAACCCTCGAGCCAGCGTTGCCCTGATGCCCACGTCCTGGTAGGCATCAGCGACTGCCTGAATACTCTCTTCATCGACCGGCGCATAGTGCTGGTCAACAACAGTTGTCGTACCTGACAGGGCGCCCAGCAGCGCCGCGAACCGAACGGCGATCACCGCCTGTTCTCGCGATACCTGACTGGCCAGCGGCAACATGAACCTTTCAAGCCAGGGCAACAGACTGAGTCCGTCCCCTAAGGTCTTGCCTAAACTCTGGAACAGGTGTGTATGGGCATCCACAAGCCCCGGGATCATTACTTGCCCGGAAAAATCAATAGTGCGCTTCGCCCCTTTAATCCGGGCTTTCACAGATGCTTCGCTGCCGATCGCTACAATCTTATTCCCCTGGATCGCCACAGCGCCGACCTGGATGTACGGAGCCTTCTGGTCAACAGTGATGATATCACCACCTGTAAACAGCAGGTCAACAGTGCCAGGTGTTGCGCTCATTACGGTCGTGTAGGCGCTCGCATTGGTTCCTTCCCTGTGTTGCCTGCAAGTTGCTCAGGCGCAAGTTTTATCGCCAGGGTCACCAGGGCTAAAACGACAAAATATCCTGCAGATGCTACAACCAGCACTACATAATTGTTACTCATCTCCACGATCCGGCTGCTCACCCAGGGTGCGATTGACGTGCCAGTGGTCGCTCCCAGGAGCAACGCCGAGACGAGCCGCGGTGGTGGCATCCGCATCATCTGGGTTGCAAGTGAAAGCGTAATCTTAAGAAGTCCCAAATTGACAACGCCGCATACAAAAGCGAAGAGAACCAGACCATCAATATCCTGGTAGCCCCACAATGGAATAGTCGCCAGGGCGCTGGCCAGGGTTCCAATGAAAAGCGTCCGGCGGACACCAATCTTAAGCACCCACCAGGCACTGAATATTTGGGCAACCAACATGCCAGTCCAGAATCTACCGACAATCAACCCGGCTTCATCAAGCGTAGCACCCAATCGGGTTTCTGCATAATTCGGGAGCCAGAGAAACAGGGAATATTGTGAGAGCGTATAGATGAAGAGTGCAAAAATGCATATCCATGTACCAATGGGCCAGGACTCCCGTGCAGTACCTTCTTGAAACCGTCCTTTGGTTTGATGGTCGGGAAATGTTGAGAGACTGGTCAAAGCGATAATAATGCATGTGATGAGGGCAATAAACAGATAGGTTCCATACCATTGAATATTACGGACCACCAACTGCACTGCCAACCAGGATGTGACAATGCCTGCGATGCTGAAACATCCGTCAGTGATGACTAACATGGAGGCGCGGCGTTCCTGTTCGTAAGACTTTGATATTGTTATTGCCGCGCCAGAGAGTCCAGCGCCGCAACAGGCGCCGACTAATCCCAGGGCCAGCCAAATGCCTGGTAAATCTGAATGGAATGGCAAAGAGATGAGGCTGAGCAGGACGAGGCCGTATATGACGAGCAGGGCAGATTTCAGGCTAACCCATTCATAGATAATCAATGCCGCCAGTGAACCCACGAAAATGCCGCCCGTGAACCAACTGAAATTGGCGGTGATCCTGGTAATTGGCTGGTTGAAATATTCCGCCATCAGCCCTGTGATAATGCCAACAGGGTTCATCATGCCGGACATCACAAAATAGGCAAGAAAACAAACCGTTGTGGTTCGCTGTATGTTATTCAACGAGGGTTTCCTTGTCCCGTATTGGAAGCGTCAGGCACTCCTGGCTTGTTCAAATCGATAAATTGTCTCCAGTACAATTCGAATTTCCATTTCCCAGGCAGCGGCAAGTTTCGTATTTTTCGTTGTGTAGATCACCTCACCCGTATTCAGATTGCCTGATACGCCACAAATGCAGGCGGCGCGTAGACCGCGCAGGTGGGCAATTGTAAACAACGCCGATGCTTCCATTTCGACATTCTGTACACCAAGTTTAATAAGCTTTTGGATCCACTCCGGTTCGCTGTAAAAAGCATCATCACTTGCGCTGATACCACTATAGATCTGGTGATGAGTGTCAGCCGTTAATTCTTTTGCCACCTGGGTCAGGAGATAAGTCAAGCCTATGTCCGGAACGGCAGGAAAACATTCGGGAACATAAAATCTGGATGTCCCTTCGTTTTTCATGGCCCCGTTGCTGATGACAATATCGCCGATGTTAATATCCGGGCGCAGTGCTGCGGAACTGCCAATGCGGATAAAGGTATTAGCCCCGATATTAGCCAATTCTTCCACGGCAATGGCAGTGGAAGGGCAACCCATGCCAGTTGAGCAAACGCTCACTTTGATCCCTTCGTAGTCGCCAGTGAAGGTGCGGTGTTCCCTATGGCTTGCTTTCAGTTCTGCATTTTTCAGATACTTTGCGACACGATCACTTCTGGCCGGATCGCCAGGTAACAAGACATATTCCCCGACATCGCCAGGTTCCAACGCAATATGATACTGGCGAACGCCTTTAGTGATTTCCCATTTGTCGAGAGCAGGCATGATTGACTTCTCCTGGAATGCTGAATTCCCGGCTTGAAAAAACACGCCAGATATTTGGAGGGTCTTAACTTGCGGGCTGATATTGCGTGGGCATTTTATTAAAATACCCACGTATATCGTATATCGTGCACGACCTAAAAATCAAGGCTGACTTCGGCACCAAAATAACTCGGATCGGTAACCGTTGCAGCAAGATTTAAGAACGCCAAACCGTTAAAGACGGTCACTTCGTTGGTGATATTTCGACCAACAAAAGCGACGTCAAGGCCGGTTTTCTGATGACGGTAGCCAACACGCACACCGCCAAGCCAGCGGGATTCGGATACAAATTCGACGGATTCATACAGGAATATGTTTGCCTCGCTTTTGTAGTTCCAGTCAGTGTTGAAATATAGCTCACCGGTTTCGATTGGCGCCGTATAATCCAATATGACGTTGAATATCCACTCTGGAGCGAGAGGTAAGGGATTGCCATCGACAAACACGTTGCTAACTGGGCCAAATGGTCCCGGATCGACTGAACGGACCGGGTCAAGCGCGGTACATGACGGTGTACTACCGCATCTGGATTCAGACAGCGTTTCGTCCCTGATTTCAGTATTATTGTAACTCAAGTTGGAACGCAGGTGTAACGTGCTGGTGATGGCGAATTCAATATCGGTTTCGAAGCCATATCCACGTGTACTGTCAATGTTAAGGAGCCGGTTTGTATTATCTGTTTGGCCGACGGCTGTGATTTGCTGGTCGTCGATGTCATAAAGGTATCCGTTGATATTCCAACGTGCCCTTCCGCCAAACAGAGTGGTCTTAAGGCCAACTTCATACGATGTCAGCGTCTCGGTATCCGCTGTGCTGGTAAAACCGAAGCGCCCGAGAGTGACAGGGCCACGCGATCCTTGGGCGACACGTGCAAATCCGGTCACATTTTCATTAAAGTCGTAGTTGGCGGCCACATCCCAACTGATGTACCCGTCATCGGCTTTGATTGTTGCGGGGAATAGCACGTCAATGGTTTCCAGGCGTTTATCATCATCTGTATACCGGACGCCGCCAGTGACTGAAAAATCATCTGTAAGCCAGTATTCCAACTGGCCAAATGCAGCAAAGGATGTTGTTTTCTGCTCAGTAAAACTCGTTGTATTGAAAATGAAGTCCTCTGTCCGAACACGAAAATCTTCCTGGAAGAAGTAGCCGCCGAACTGGAGAAACCATTTTTCGCGATCCAGCGCGACACGAAGCTCCTGACTGACTTGATAGTGTTCATCGAAGCCATCGCCTGTGGCGACGCTGAAAAATGCCTGTTGTCCAAGCGTTCCTATGGCTTCAGGACCGCCCTGAATGCCGCCGTCGACATCCGCCTTGCTGAAGCTGTCGAGAGTGTCGTAGCTTGTCACAGATGTCAGGGTAAAGTTCTCAAAGTCATGATCGATTTTCAGGCTGACACCGAAATGCTCCAACTCCTGCCCATTGTCTGCATCCTGGGTGACGATTTCCTCATCGAAGCCCGGACGTGTACCCTCCACGCCCGGGGTCAGGGCATTGGCATAAAAGACGGGGGTGTTGGAATCGATCTTTGAACCCTGAAGCCGGAGCAGAGCGGTGGTACTACCTGTTGGTTCGAAAAGCAATTGTAAGCGCCCGGCATATTGGTCATACCCACCGAGGTTATCATCCTGGCCCTTGACTGTGTTGGTTATGAAATCATCCTGCCCTGAATAATGCACAGACAAGCGGGCTGCTACTTTATCTGACAAGCCGCCACCCACGGCGAAATTGACGCTACGCCCATTACGGGAACCGTATGATGCACGCAAAAAGCCCTCTCGTTCATAAGCCGGTTTAACCGAGTCAATCTTGACGATGCCGGCATTGGTATTGCGTCCGAAAAGCGTCCCTTGCGGACCATTTAAAATTTCTACTTGCGCGACATCAAAAACCGGGATACTTCGCAAAGTGGTGCTTTCGATAGACACTTCGTCCAGCACCAAGGAAACGGGTTGGCTTGCATTGACATCGAAGTCTGTGTTACCAAGACCCCGGATGTAAAACTGGGGCAAGAAGCGACCTGAGTTGCCATTGACATTCAGGCTGGGCGCTCTTGCTGCAAGCGCCTTGATACTAACACCACCTCTCAAAATGGCGTCAAAATCCGCAGCGGGGATCGCAGTCACGGCAGCAGGAATATCCTTCAATGTTTGCTCACGTTTTTGAGCGGTCAAAACAATTTCCTCCAGTACGAGCTCGCTTGCAGTGGCTCCACTGCCGGCATTCGAGTTACCGCTGTCTGCGGTCTGGGCAGCCACAGCTGTAACGGCTGCTGCGCCTGCAAATAGGGTTAGTACACGAGAAAACCAGGATTTGCGTTTATTTTCTGCCATTTGCTCTGTCCTCTTTATGCTGTCAGTGCCCGAAGCGCCATTGGAAACAATCAGCACCCCTCTCTCATCCACCATACCCTGGAGACCGGTATCCATCAGTAATAACGAAAGCGCCTCATCCAGCGTGAAGTCACCTGCCACCGGATTGGTGGTAATATGGCGCACCTCGTCGTAGGGAAATAACAGGGGCGTTTTTGACTGTTGAGCCAGAAGATTTAATGTAACTCCGGCCTCTCCAGCCGGTATATCAAATTGATATCTTATGACTTCTGCATATAATCCAACGGATGTTGACATGAGTACAAACAACATGAAGACGCGGGACATAAC
>JAAXHV010000226.1:0-2423 GCA_012270695.1 Gammaproteobacteria bacterium
TAACGAATTTGGTCCGCGAAAAAACAATCGCCGGCGTGATGGAAGTATGCCCGGGTAATGCCTCGTATATGGTCAAGTTCGATCCGGATATTATCGCTCCCGCCGGGATGTTGAATCAGCTGCAGGAAACAGAGCAGTCGGCGGGAGAGATGGAGCAACGAATCGACACGAGAATCGTTGAGCTTCCCGTTTATTACAACGATCCCTGGACCCGTGAAACCCTGATGCGGTTTCGCGACCGCCACCAGGACCCAAACTCGACGGACCTTGAATACGCTGCGCGTATTAACGACTTTGAAAACATTGACGGGTTTATTGATGCGCATGCCGGTGCGCCATGGTTCGTGTCGATGATCGGCTTTGCCGCGGGCCTGCCCTGGTTGTACCAATTAGTGGACAGGAGCCGGCAACTGCAGGTGCCGAAATACATTCGGCCCCGTACCGATACCCCCAGGCAAACCATAGGATACGGCGGTTGCTTTACTGCTATTTATTCAGTACGCGGTGCCGGCGGCTACCAGATGTTCGGTATTACGCCGGTACCTATCTTCGATGCCCGGCAAAAGGCTAAACATCTGCGCGACTCCATGGTGTTTTTTAACCCCGGTGATATCGTCAAATTCAGGTCCATAGAGCGAGTTGAATACGACCACATTCTTAATCAGGTTGAGGCCGGAAAGTACATGCCGACTGTAAAGACGGTGACCTTTTCGCTACATGAATGGCAACGAGATATTGAGGGTTACAACCAAAAGACCCTGGAGGTGCTCTATGGGGGTTAAAGTAATTTCGCCCGGTTTATCCACGACCGTTCAGGACCTCGGCCGCCACGGTTTCTATCACCTGGGAATTCCCATGGGTGGGGGTATGGATATGTTTGCCCTGCGTTGCGCCAACCTGCTGGTCGGTAACGACGAGGGCGCGGCGGTTCTGGAGGCGGTATATATGGGACCCGAACTGGAATTTACCTCCGACGGGCTTGTTGCGGTTACTGGCGCTGATATGCCTTTCCGATTAGATGGAGTTCTCCAGGAAAGCTGGGCGCGTTGCGCGGTGCGGGCAGGCCAGCGACTTAGCTTTGATTACCTCAAGGCCGGCGCCCGGGTATATATCGCTATCTCCGGGGGAATCGATGTTCCCATCGTGCTTGGCAGCCGGTCCACCTATGCGCTGGGCAGTATGGGTGGGTTCGAGGGTCGGGCGCTCAAGGCAGATGATCTCATGCCGGTATTATGCAATACCGATAATTCTGCGACATCAGGTCGCAACCTTCCCCCCAACTACCGTCGCGAACAATCGGCTACGACAGAACTGCGCGTTATTTCCGGAATGTATATGCACCGGATCACTGAGGAATCCCGAGCGAACTTCTTCTCGGATGTCTGGAAAGTATCCACCGAAGCGGATCGTATCGGGTACCGGTTCATGGGCGGCGAGAAATTCTCATTTCTCGAGCGCGAACAACCATTCGGCGCAGGTTCCGACCCCTCAAACATTGTTGACACCTGTTATCCGTACGGGTCCATCCAGATACCGGGCGGCGCGGAGCCTATCGTATTGCACCGGGACGCCGTGTCAGGGGGTGGTTTTGCCGTTATCGGGACTGTGATCTCCGCCGATATGGACCTCATTGGACAGTTGCAACCAAATATGGAAACCCGCTTTGTGGAAGTATCCATGGAAGAAGCCCTGGTCGCGCGCAAAGACCGGCAGCAGCTTCTGGACAGGGCTCGTCAGCAGCTGATGAATTAATTACGTAGTCGTGCTTAATGAGCTTTATCTGACGGAGTTTGTCCGGCTTCCAACCCGCATTTCTTTACCAGTCCGCCAGGCTCAATACCCATAGCCGAGCGGATCTCGTAGATTTCATCCGGTAGTCCCTCAGCCGGAATGCCTTGCATCAGAAATGCGGCGTGGCCCTGGCCTTTGACCCGGTTGCGCCAACCTTCCGATTTATCATCCGGTTCGATTGCGTTCTCCCAGGGCTGCTGCAAACCTGTTGTTAACTCTTGCCGCCTTTGTTTGAGATCAATTTGTTTTATGCGCTCGATGAACGAGTTTCTATACTTACCGTCAAACGCCTTTACGTTGGCGGGACAGACCTCAAGACAGATCCCACAGGCATGGTAACTGCCCCAGTAGGGGGCGCAGGCTTCCGTATCGACCACCCACTTCAATATGCCTCTGACCTCCTGTTTCTCATGGACGATGGCATCGCCCGGACAGTGCTTGACGCACATGTTGCAATTCCTGCAAAGATCTTCAACGCCGTAATCCTTGAACGAATCCAGCTTCATGGGTAAATCGGTGGTGACGGCCGATAAGCGGAATGAACAGCCGAGTTGATCATTAATCAGTGAACCGTGTTTACCCAGCTGTCCCAGACCAGCCTGGATGGCATGGGGGATCATGTTTATCTGCTC
>JAAXHV010000226.1:2429-3769 GCA_012270695.1 Gammaproteobacteria bacterium
ATTTCATTTCGTCGTAATCCATCCTGCTGGCAAGGATCACGGCGTATTTATGCGGGACGACATGTCCTTTGTAGACATGATAAGGGTTGACTTCCGTGATGCCGACCATTTCCGCCCCTGCTTCAAGGCCGACCTGCTTAATGTTCTCCGCCGCTTCTTCAAGACTGGAAAAATGTCTCTTTTCAGAGGCTGTTTCCCCGTCCACCTGCAAGACCCTGGCGATGGTCTGTTCATTGTGTTGCACGGTTTCTTCACTGACCTCGTTGGCGAACACGTCATAACCGAAACTGCGCACAACCTGGGTTGGTTCCACATATTCCAGTTCATCTTTACTCCATTCAGGTAAAACACGTTGGCTCATGATCTTCCCCTTGATATCGAGAATAATAAAAGCATAGGCGTTATAACAACAGATGGCAAAGGTGATCTTCATTCTCGATTATTCACGTTAATGGCTATAATATGCCATTGACGGGAAAACAATAATTATCACTGAGGATCATTCCAATGCTATCAGACATAGAGATTGCCCAGCGGGCCAGCAAAAAGCACATCATCGACCTCGCCGCTGAGCAGTATGGCATCGGTAGTGAGCACCTTGAGCCTTACGGCCATTACAAGGCCAAGCTGTCACTGGACTATATCGACGGCCTGAAGGACAAGGCTGACGGCAAACTGATCCTGACTACCGCCATCAGTCCCACGCCGGCGGGCGAGGGCAAGACCACGACTACTGTGGGCCTGGGCGATGCCATGAACCGGATAGGTAAAAAGACCCTGATCTGCCTGCGCGAGCCTTCCCTTGGCCCTTGCTTCGGCGTCAAGGGAGGTGCGGCCGGCGGCGGCTATGCCCAGGTCGTGCCCATGGAAGACATCAACCTGCACTTCACCGGCGATTTTCACGCCATCGGCGCCGCGCACAACCTGCTTTCGGCAATGGTGGACAACCACATCAACCACGGCAACCGCCTGAACCTGGATCCACGCCTGATCGCCTGGAAACGGGTTGTGGATATGAATGACCGTGCCTTGCGCAAGATCGTCATCTCCCTGGGCGGTACACCCAACGGGTTCCCGCGGGAGGACGGGTACGACATCACCGTTGCCTCCGAGGTCATGGCCATTTTCTGTCTGGCAACCTCTCTCGCGGATCTGAAGGAACGTCTCGGTAACATCGTTATCGGTTACACCCGTGGCGACAGGCAGCCGGTGCATGCCCGCAACCTGAATGCCCATGGCGCCATGGCGGCATTGCTGAAGGACGCCATCAAGCCGAACCTGGTGCAAACCCTGGAGAACAACTTGGCACTGGTACATGGCGGGCCGTTCGCCAACATCGC
>JAAXHV010000227.1:0-4048 GCA_012270695.1 Gammaproteobacteria bacterium
CTTTCCATCTATGCGATCATAATCGCCAACCGTCACTTCAACACCGCCTTCAAATTCTTCTGTGGGTCGCTTGGAAGTAAGTGAAATCGCACCGCCGATCGTATTCCTGCCAAACAATGTACCCTGAGGCCCACGCAAAACCTCTATCTGTTCTATATCGACAGCATCCAGCAGAGAGCCCATGGATTTACCTACATAAACACCGTCAAGGTAAACACCGACACCGGGTTCTACAGTAATGACATAGTCCGTTTGACCAATACCCCGGATATAAACCTGTGAAGATGCGCCGCCGCCTGATTCAGTCGCGACAGGGTCAAACTGTACGTTTGGCGTGTACTTGCCGACATCAGTCACTATAGTGACGCCACGTGTCTCCAACTGGGCAGAACTATATGCAGACACAGAGAGTGGCGTGTCTTGCAGAGATTCCGCCCGTCTACGAGCCGTGACAACAACTTCCTCCAGGGCCAGTTCACTGCCTTGGGATTGTGCGTATACGACAACGGGATGCGTTCCTGTTATCGACAGGATGAACGCAACGATACTTGCGAGTGTTATCTTTTGTAGGGAAAACATGGTGTTATCCTCCTCTAATGAGTTGGTTAATCTGTCATTGTCCCAATACCAATTCAAAACGCTCCGGGTCAGTAACTCTGCGCTATATGATGTCCGTAGGGTTCGGACACCGTTACGGGCTCCCGGGACTTTTGCATCAATTTGCCGTCCTCGACATCGACATATTCCGTCTTCGGTTCCTCCAGAGCATCCCGGTTTTCTTCTCTGTCCACGCTATAGATGTCTCCATTCGGGCCCGTACTTTCCGCGAGGATGCCATTGATTTTCCGGTAGTCTCCCTCATCAAGCGAAAAGTCGAAGACCCGCAGGTTTTCCTTGAGATGAAGCGCATGACGCGCGCCCATGATTACTGCGCCCACCTGGTCACGCTCAAGTATGTAGCGCACGGCCACGTTGCCGATGCTCACATTGTGTTTTGCGCCTATGTCTTTGAGGGTTTGCAGAAGGCGTTGGAAGAGACCCCAGCCACCGAAGTCGCAGACGATGCGGTAATACTTGTCCAGGGAGACATTTTCGAAGGCCGGCCTGGCCGGGTCGGGTATGCCCAGCCACTTGTCGCTGAAGAGACCACCACCCAGGGCGCCGTAACAGAGGAGCTTCATATCGTGCTCGAGGCAGAGTTGCACCATGCCGTTCTCGGGCCGTCGGTCCGTCAACGAGTACTGAACGGTATTGGAGACCAGGTCCACACCGGCATCCAGGATCTCCTTCGTGTGCTTGACGTCGTAGTTGGTCACTGCCAGCTTGTCGATCTTGCCTGCCTGCTGCAGTTTCTGCAGGTAAAGCGCCATGTCCACGTGGCCGGGAATGGACCACTCCCACCAGTGCATCTGCACGAGGTCAATACATTCCTGTTGGAGCCTTTCCAGGGAACGATTGACGATCTTTTCCACATCGGCATAACTATGGTTCCTGAGGTTTTCCTCTTCCAGGAAGTAGGGGACATAGGTGGTGAACACCTTGACGTTGCTTGCTGCCTCTTCGCCAAAGCGGTCTTTGTAGAGCTGCCGGAACCTGCCCAGTTTGGCCTCCACACCCACGTAAATATCACCGCAGACATAGGTGGTCATACCGGCCTGGGCAAATGCGATGAGGTCTTCCATCAGCTCACTGACATCGAACTCCCTGTCACTGTGGTCTTCAGCGATCTGCCAGTTGCCCTTCAAGAGGCGGGGAATGGTATAAGCGGGTCGTAAATCAATGGTTTCCATGGTCAGATTATTCTCTTTGTAAATCTAATCGGGTGTGGGCGTTGCGGTGTTTTCACTATGCCGGTAGGTTTTTTTCTCTCCCCGGGTAATCAGGAAACGGCCGCCGCAATTGGGGTCGGGACAGGCGATGATGGCGTCGGTGCTCATCCAGTCGTACTTGGTCGTTTCCCGCTGTTTAGCAGGCAGGAGCGGCAGGATGGCCGCCAGGGAATACATGGGGAAGCGCACCCCCGGGCCAAACTCGATGAGATCATCATCGGTGACGGTGAAATAATCGCCCACACGATGCCTGCATACCATTGGTTTGCCAGTATCACCGGCAATGACTTCCACCTTCAGGTCATAGAGTTCATATTCGTCTTTCAAGATTGTCCCCCATTTTTCGTATCCCCAGGCGGCCTTACTGATCAGATGGCCCGAACACTTGTATGCCCACCGCTAAAAGTGTCACTTGACTAATATTAGTCATACGACGCTTATTTTGCAACATAATATTACCCACCACGGTTCGCCCACAGGGCAAAAAGCTTTATCTCAGGTGAATAACAGGGGAACTTTGGGGATCAGGAGGCGAGGATGGCGAGAGCTTCACGATTGATTTTTGCAGCAATATCCTTGATCTGATACCTCTTTTCCACACCCGGGCTATGGACGAGGGGGGTGCCCTGCAACATGGCCAGGATCAGGGCGGATTTGCCACGCTGTTCCTTCGGCGAAAGACCCGGGGTCAGGGGTTTTACCAGGGTATAGATATAGTCACAGTAGGCGGACGTCATTCTGTCACGGCATTCCGCCGCGAATTCATCCCTTGTGGCCAGTGCCCAGAGTTCAAACTGGAAGCCCCGCACGAAGGGTGTCTCGTTGTCGTGGACACTGTATTCGATAAATGCGGCGAAGCGCTCTTCTGCAGTCATGTTGGGTAAATCCACGGCTGCTTTCGCCGTCCCCAGTTCCATATCTGTCATCTGTTCAACGACGGCCAGGAACAGATCTCTTTTGGTCGGAAAATAATATTGCAGGTTTCGCAGCGTGATCCCCAGTTTTGAGGCAATATTGCGCATTGTGAAGGCGCTGTAGCCATCATAGGCAAGGACTTCCGACGCCGTGGTGAGTATATCCTGTAATTTCTGTCGTCCCTTGGGATATATCGCGGTCCCGGGTGACAAAGCGGATAATTTTGAAGGATCGTCGCGTACATTCATCGAATGTATAAAGTACCGATATTATTTTATTATGCAAATCTATTTTTGATAAGATTTCGAGGACAGGACACTGATCTTTAATTAATTTGAGGCTGTTCAGGCGGGATAAAAGAATTACATCAGGTAACGCAGAAACTCTTCCGCGCTGGTTATCAGTACTTTATATTCCCCCAGTTCAACGATATTGAACACGTTTGTCTTATTCACAACCTGGAGCGCATACGGGCACTTGATTTGCGGTAAAAAGACTTTCCAGTTTTCCGATAATTTTTCCTGGTTCAGCTTTACCTCCACCGGAAACCAGGGCTTGTTGTTCTTCAGCAGGAGAAAATCGATTTCCTTTTTTTCCTTGTTCCTGAGATACCGCAACTCATAGTCTCCCTCACCCGTATCAGTCAGGTAATCACAATATTTCAACAAGTGCAGTGCAACCAGGTTTTCGAAGCGGGATGCCTCATTTTCCACCTCGCTCCAATCCCAGAGGTACAGTTTTCCCTCTTTTTTAATGGAACGGGACAGGGATTTTGAATAGGGCTTGACCTCAAAGAAATAATACAATTCATTCAGGTACTGCAACCAGCGCCTGACTGTGGTATAGGCTACCTCAAGGTCTTCACTCAATGACGTGATACTCAGCGGGTTTGCTGCGCGCTCAGGTAATAAACTCGCCAGCATTTCCACCTGGCTTAACTCCGGCAACCGACTCAGGTCGCGCAAGTCCTCCCTGATGATTCTCTCTACCCGGTTACGCCGCCACAAATTCAGGGTTCTATCCGTTCCGGCTAACAGAGGCTCAGGGAATGGGCCGAACCGCTGCAATAAAGGCAGGTATTCTCTGGCTCCCACGCTGATTTGAATGGAACGGTCGAATACGGCATGCAATAAGTCAGGAGCGGCAATCCCGGGCTTCCTGCGAAGCATTTCATGCAGTGAGAAGGGATGCAGGCGCAGGTGGCTATTTTATTGCTTTTCGAAAAAATGGTCATACGACTATTTCTATCCATTTCTGTATATTTTCCATTGCATTTCCTCAAGAACAGACGGGCTGTAGTCAGG
>JAAXHV010000227.1:4157-5076 GCA_012270695.1 Gammaproteobacteria bacterium
TCACTATCGTGGACAAGACCCAGGTATATTTCAGTTATCATTGATTTATTCAATCCCGATAGGGCTTCGAAGTAGCTCTCATCGTCACGTTCAACTGGAACGGGCATATGTAGCCAGGTTAATTCACGAGTTAAGCCTGCCATTACGCCGTTTGTTAATTCAACCATGTTGGCGACATCTTCGGGTTCCTTGAAATGCTCGTCTTTGTAACTGCCGTAGCACAGGTGCAGCCCCACTTCCACTTCACCGGGGATCAAATTGACCAGTTTTGTTAAGCGATCAGCAATTCCCTGCTTCATCGGTGAAAAATAAGACTCCACCATACCCTCCCACAGTGCCATCTCGAGGGCGACATCCCATTGCATTGCCAGCTCAGCCGCCGGAATGGTATCGATTATCGTTTCTATTTCACTTAATAAACATTGCTGGTATACGGGTTCAATCAAGTGACGATGATCCCGGTGAACAAACGACATTATCACGGCCAGAGGCGTCGGTAAGCAAACCTGGAAACGACAGGTCGGTGGAATCATTCCCTTGTCTTTTAAACTGCAAAACCTGTTAAAAGAACCCTCCGCCGCATCCGCGTAACCCAGGGTACCCAACTCCAAATCCTCTATTGAAACATCCGCTCGAAGTCGTGCCCATTCAAATTCTTCTTCGTACACATCGTCCTTGGCTGGTGCGCTTACAAACTCAAATTGCGGGCTGTTGGAAAAGAGCTTATGCTGAAACATGATCCAGTTAGCGCGCTCACCTGTTTCGCCATCCGGTATGCGTCTCAGGTGATTTCCCAGGACCTCGGAGCTCAAAGTAAAAACTTCTTCAGAGTTTTTCAATGGCACACTGCCCACCAGCAGCGCTCCTGTGGGTGTCGTGGAATTTGAGTTCATTTTTCTTTGTCCAACTGTTGTAGCGC
>JAAXHV010000228.1 GCA_012270695.1 Gammaproteobacteria bacterium
ACAGTCATCCACGTGCGCAATCGTGATAAGCTGGCCGTCGATTTCCTTTACCTGCTGGAAATGCTGCATGGTTCATTCATGTCCACGCCCTATACGATCGTGATCCCCGCAGGCAAAACCAACTTCGCCATCCAGTTGCTTATCGAGCCGCTCATCAAGCGGATAATGGCAACCAAGGAAACCGCGGAGAAATAAGCCGACAAGCGGCAACACCCTGATATTCGAACGATTTACGCTACCACTGCAGCCGTTGATGAGGTATGCGGGCCGGTCCTGTGGCCGTTGGCAGTGCGGTCACCATATTCAAACCCTGCTGGTAATACCTCGCGGCCGCGGCATGGTCGCCCTGTCGCTCAAGCAGGGACGCCAACTCCTGGCAGGCCTCGGGGTTCGGCCGGGCTTCAATGCTTTGTTCCAGGTAGCTTCTGGCCTTGCCCCAGAGCTGATGTTTTTTACACAAACGACCCAGGGTCAGTAACAACGCCGCATCCCGGGGGAAGCGGGACAGGCTGTTCTCGGCGAATTGCAATTGCCGCTTCAGGTTCCTGCCTTCAACCAGGCCAAACAGGCGCACCAGTTCCGGGTCCCAGTGTTTCTTCAGCGCGCGCCGCAACATGACCTCGCAACCGCTGCTGTCCCCACGGCGCAGGCGTTCTGTAACGTAAGTGCCGAGCAGGGAGCTCTCTTTTTTCAGTTTGTTCGGAATGCTCCGCCAGGCGTCTTCCAGGACCGGACTATCCTGCTCGCTGCCGGCCTGTTGCAGCAACCCGGCATGGGTGGTCAACTGTTTGGCCTTGGCCTGCTCTGCAGAAATCAAGCCGCGCCGCCTGCGTTCAGACCAGCGCCGGAAATCCGCCGGCAAGCGCAGCAGCTTTGTCAACAACCGCAGCAAAATATAAACCAGAAGGAACAGGATGATGAAGACTAGCGCGAATACAACCAGACTGGTTTGGATTATCCATTCCTTATAGGTGAACACCACCCCGCCCGGGGATTGTTGCAACAACCACCCCGTGACGACTGCGAGAAGCAACATGATGAGGAAAGTGAACAATATCCTCACTGCTGCTCTCCGCCGCCGGTTAAAGGTCTGTTCTGCCCTGCCAGATATTCATCAAAAGCACGTAATGTTGTGTCAATAGACGGTACCGCCTCATGCAGATCGACTGAACCGGCGTTTTCCAGGGAGGCCAACGCGCTGCGTACTCGTTCATCATTGGTATCGAAGTATTCATTTAACCAATCCATGC
>JAAXHV010000229.1 GCA_012270695.1 Gammaproteobacteria bacterium
GCGGCTGGCAAGGCGTAACGCGAGGAGAGAAGAATTATGCTGACCTTCCCGAAAATGCCAGGGCCTACCTGAGACGCATAGAAGCACTGTGCGATGTTCCAATCGCCATGATCTCAACGGGACCGGACCGTTCAGAGACGATTGTTTTGGAGAATCCGCTGGGGTAATTGGCAAGAACAAGCAACTCGTATGCCCAGGCGGTAAACTGATCCATGATGCGGCGGCACAGGTCGTCAACTTGCGCGGCCTGTATGGTGCCGAGGAAAGGACTTGAACCTTCACGGGGTTACCCCCACTAGCACCTGAAGCTAGCGCGTCTACCAATTCCGCCACCTCGGCATGAGTTAGCCGGGATTTCTCAGGTGAGAAATCCCGCTAGTGGCCTTTTGCAGGTAAAATCGGGTTGTTACAGGATGACGGACTTTACCGTTAGCGGTATGCGCTGTCAATGAATATATATGGCAAAGAGAAAGAACAAACAGCATGAGCAGGCATCGATCCCCGAACGGGATGAGATCGGTGAGTTTTTACGACGTTCAGGAGCGCCGTGCCAACTGCTTGAGATAGCGGATGCATTCGGCCTCAGCGGCTCTGCCGAGCGAGCGGCGCTGAACAAGCGCCTCAAGGCCATGCTTCGGGACGGCGAGGTTATCCGCAACCGCCGCGAGGGATACGGCCCGTTGGACAAGATGGACCTGGTGGCCGGCCGGGTGATAGGCCACGCGGATGGCTACGGGTTTTTCCGGCCCGATCGCGGCGGTGAAGACCTGTTCCTGTCGTTGAAGCAGATGCGCACAGTGCTGCACGGCGATCACGTCGTGGTGCGTTACGGCGGGTTTGACCGGCGAAACCGCAGGGAAGCGGTGATCGTCGAGGTGCTGGAGCGGGTCAACCGAGAGGTAGTGGGACGTTTTTACCAGGAGGGCAACATTGCTTTTATCGTCCCGGATAATAAGCATATCAACCAGGATATATTAATCCCTTCTCGGCAAAGAAAAAAAGCGAAAACAGGCGACTACGTCGTTGCGGAGATCACTCGTCAGCCGGACTCGCATACTCAACCCCTGGGCAGGATTATCGAAGTTCTGGGGCACTCCGACTCTGTTGATATGGCCACGGAAATAGCAATCCGCGCCTACCGGATTCCCCGCCAATGGCCTGACGGTATTGAGGGCGAATTGGCCCGGCTGAACCGGTATCAAGCGGACAATAACAGGCACGACCTGCGCAACCTGCCGCTGGTAACGATAGATGGAGAGGACGCCAGGGATTTTGATGATGCGGTATATTGTGAAAAACAGGGCGCTGGGTGGCGCCTGCTGGTGGCCATTGCCGATGTTTCCCATTATGTCAGGCCGGACACTGAGCTCGACAAGGCGGCCAGGGAACGGGGTAATTCGGTGTATTTCCCCAACCGGGTTGTGCCGATGTTGCCGGAACTGCTCTGCAACGACCTGTGTTCGCTCAAGCCGGACGCAGATCGGCCGGTTATGGTATGTGAGCTGCGCATCAACCGAAGCGGGCGCAGCAGACAATACCGCCTGTATCCGGCCGTTATCCGCTCCAGGGCCAGGCTGACGTATAACCTGGTCAGCGATATTATCTCAGGCGCCAGGGTAGCCAAGAGATACAAGTCCGTTATTCCCCTTATCAAGGACCTGTATGAGTTGTTCAGCGTCATGCGCGCGCACCGTGAACAGCAGGGGTTACTCGATTTTTCGTCAAGTGAAACCAGGATGAGTTTTGACGGGCAGGGTAAAATAATCGATATCAACGCCATTGAGCGCGGTGACGCCCACAGGCTCATTGAGGAATTCATGCTGGCCGCGAACAGGGCAGTCGCAGAATTTCTGCTGGCGAACGAGATACCAGCCATCTATCGTAATCATGCCGTTCCGGACCCGGAAAAAGTCAACGATCTGAATGAATTCCTGGCTGACTTCAGCTTGCAATTAGGGGGCGGTCTGGATCCGAAAACCAGGCACTATGCCAAGGTTCTGAAGCAGGTCGAAACCAGGGAAGACCGGCACCTGGTTGAAACCGTGCTGTTACGCAGCCTGCCCCTGGCCGTATACGAAGGCAGGAATAACGGCCATTTCGGCCTGGCTTTCGAACACTACACGCATTTTACCTCACCGATACGCCGTTATCCCGACTTGCTGGTACACCGCGCCGTCCGGCATATACTGGAAAAATCCGATTACGCCTATAGTGCAAATGACATGCATAATTTCGCGGCTCACTGCTCGATGACGGACCGCCGGGCGGAGGAGGCAGTCCGGGATGTCACGGCCAGGATGAAGTGTGAGTTCATGCTGGATAAAACCGGTCGGGAATTCCGGGGGATTATCTCCGGCGTTACCGGCTTTGGCCTGTTTGTCGAGTTGGATAACATTTATGTTGAGGGATTGATACATATTTCNNNGTCTTGTCGCGACGACCCCATGACATACTGGAAATCTGTATCGCACAGAACAGGAAGCGTTCAGCCAGAATGGATGCCCTGCACCGTTCCTGTGACGCTGCCTCGATTCCTATCCAGTATATTTCGCTTGTCAAACTGGACCGGTTGGCTGAGGTGAGCAATCACCAGGGTATCGCCGCAAGATGCCGGAAGCCCAGCAGAGCAAAGCACAGGACAATAACAGACTTGTGCGCAGGTCCCATGGGAGATAATTCAATCATACTCGTGCTTGACAGGGTCATGGACCCGCACAACCTGGGCGCCTGTATCAGAACGGCTGATGCTGCCGGCGCGCATGCGGTGGTGTTGCCGAAGGACCACTCCGCTCCGCTGAACGCGACTGTCAAAAAAGTGGCCAGTGGCGCGGTGGAAACCACTCACATCATCACAGTGACGAACATTGCGCGCAGCCTGAGACAACTGCGTGAAGCAGGTTGCCGGATAATCGGCGCCAGCGCTGATGCGGATGAAAGTATTTACCAAACTGAGGTGCTGTTTCCGGTCGTATTGGTAATGGGTTCTGAACAAGGCGGAATACGTCAAAATACCCGCAATCACTGCGATCAGCTGGTAAAAATCCCCATGTACGGCGCAGTCGAAAGCCTGAACCTGTCTGTGGCTGCCGGTATCTGTCTTTATGAGATAAGAAGATGCAGAAATTAATAATACATATCTATTCATCTTGCCTGCGGCATTAGGTTGTGAGACTATTGCGCGGACTGGCAACCTACAGGGGGAAAAATCATGAGTGAACCGGAATGCCCACAAAAGTATCCTTACGGGATAGAGCTCGAGGCCGGCGTTTACTTCTGGTGCAAGTGTGGCCGTTCAGCCAACCAGCCATTTTGCGACGGCTCCCATGCCGGCAGTGAATTTGCGCCGGTGCGGTTTGAACTGACCGAGACGGAAACGCAGTGGTTGTGCGGCTGCAAACGCAGCGGCAAGTCCTATCTTTGTGACGGCACACATAAATCACTCTGAGCCGGCAGTATGAATTCTGCCGCAGACGATCAACGGGAGTTGGCCGCAACCCTGGTTGATCGGGCCAGGGACGTCGCGTCCGAATTGAGCGCACGCGCCGGGGCGGCCGAGGAGCAGCGGCATATCCACGCGGAATCTTTCCGCGCCATGAAAGAAGCTGACCTGTTCCGCGCCTATACGCCGGCGCGCTTCGGCGGGTATGAACTGCATCCGCGTCATTTCTGGCGCATTGCCGCGGAGATTGCCAAAGGTTGTCCTTCTTCAAGCTGGGTTTACAGCGTCATGTCCTGCCATAGCTTTGTGGTGGCCCTGTTCCCGGAACAGGCCCAGGAAGAGGTATTCGGCGCCGACCCTAACGCCGGCGTCAGCGGCATCCTGCCGGATCGTTCCACGGCAACCAGGGTTGACGATGGTTATATATTGAAGAACAGCGTCTGGCCTTTCGCTTCGGGTTGTCATAATGCGGACTGGATCCTGCTGGGCGCACAACTGCCCGGTATGCCGCCCGGCCACGATAAGGCATTTTTTCTCGTGCCCCCGGATGATATTGTCATCAATGACGACTGGTATGTGACCGGCCTCAGGGCCACGGGAAGCAACAGCGTGCGCCTGAAGACCGATGATTACTTCGTTCCCGGGCACCGGATGCTGAAGGCGGAAACCGCGCTGGCGCACAAGTGGGGAACATCGAGACCGTTACTTTACCGGGCGCCGTTCGCGGCGTTGCTGGTAGTGTCGTTAAGCGCCGGCACCACCATGGGCGCCGCCGCGGGCGCGCTGGAATTCTACGAAGACCTGCTGCAAACCCGCTCAGCCAGGCCGATGGTTTATACCGAGGATATTCCTAAAATACGTTTATCTTCAACCCATCACATCCTGGGCGATGCGACAGCAAAACTCGAGGCGGCCAGACTGATGACCGACCATGCCTGCGACCTGTGTTATGAAGCCGCCGTCAACAACGATAAAGTACTGAACTCGGAACAGCGCGCGCGCATCAGGTTATACGGTGTGCACGCCATGCACCTGTGTCGGGAAGTGGTGAATATCCTGTTCCAGGATTCCGGCGGTTCATCCCTGCATGAACGCAGCCGGATGCAGCGGTTTCACCGTGATATCAACGCCATGTCCATGCATGAGGCAATGCATGAGGAGATCATCAAAGAGGTGTACGGCCGGTTGCGTCTGAACCTGCCGACTACGCACTGGCTGCTTTGACCGTGGCGCGCTGCGCGCCGTGAGGCAGGCTTTGTATGCCCCTGTTGGTATTGGAACAAAGTATCCGCCAGGCCGTGATCAAAACATCCGGCCCGAATAAACGTTCCCGCTGCCAACCGCCTTCCACCGAATAGAATTCATCCATGGCCTCGCGGGCGAACACGTCTTCGTTATTGAATTTATGGGGTACAAAGTCACGCCACAGGTATTTCATTTCATCGAAAAACCCCTTTTTTTCCTGTTCGGTCGTGGCTTTTGATCCCCAACTGATCATGTACCTGTGAGTTCTTTCCGTTACCGGCACGTACCACTCGAAATGAACGATATGGGGAGCGGGGAAGGGGTCCACCCGTAGTACGCCAGGCATCCAGATGCCGACTTCAGGGATCATTCCCTGCATCACCCCGGGTTCATCAGGCAGGTATCGTGCCGCGATGGTCTTTCCACCTGCCACGTCCACTTTCCAGATGGGCGTGCCGGCGCCGCGAAGCAACCTGACCCCACAGGGCCCGCCGTTATCCCGTTTGCCGTTGATGACCTCCATGCCTTGGTTGTCGCCCAGGCCGGTATCGCCAAGCACCGTGGGAACTTTAAAGCCGCGTACCAGCGGGGAATTTCGGTGCATATAGGCATGTGCCGGGTCAAAACCGTTTTCCGCTCCCAGACGCCAGTTACAGTTCACTTCCCTGGCCCAGCCTTCCGGGTACATAACCAGCTCTTTATCGAGGAACCCGGGGGGAACGTCGGCTTCCAGGTCGGCCTGTTCCCGGTCGCCGATGAACACGAATACCAGGCCCTGGGTTTCCTTAACCGGGTAAGTCTTGATGTGGTGACGGCCGATAAGCGAACTCTGCGGGTCGGTGACGATATTGATGAGAGCGCCCGATTTCAGGTCGTAGGTGAAGCCGTGATACCAGCAGGTGATCGTCCCCCGGGTATAACACTCCGGTTTTTTTGACAGGGGGACGCCTTTATGGATGCATTGGTCGTGTATGGCGTAGACTTGCCCGTCAACCCGGCGGAATAAAATCCTCTCCCCCAGGATCACCTCACAGCGGAACTGCTCTACCGGCTCGCCGCTGCTATTGCTGGCGTCCGCTTCCTTGAGTTCATGGCTGAAGAACGCGGGATACCAATGGTTGCGAAAACCCAGGCCGGCATCAAGATAGTCCTGCCAGGGCGATGTTTTACCCTCGCTCATGGAGGCTATGCCAACGCCAGCAACTCCCTGACGAACTGTCTCGGGGTAGAGGCCATCGGCACATGGTCGGTTGCGAACGTGACCACTTTCTCACATGGCATGGAACGCACCATCTGGCGCTGGTATTCAATGGGAATGGCCTTATCCTCCAGGGCCTCAAAGTAGACCCGGGGCACCCGTCCATAATTTTCAGCGCTCAGGCGTAATGGAGTTCCCAGTGGCTTGCGCGCCATGGGCCGTTGCAGCCTCATGGCTTTCTCCAACGCCGCCGTGGGGGAAGTGTTATAGATGATATTGACAAGATGTTCTTTCCTGAAGGTGATTACGCCATCTTCGGAAACATCACAATGACTGATAACCGGCGATTGAACCCCCTGTCTGCCCCAGAAATGCCTGGGCGAACTCTCATCAGGCAGCAGAAAGGCCGCCACGTAGACCAGCACTTTTATTTTATCCGGCCGGTATTCAGCAGCCTGGGAAATGGAAATACCTGCCAGGCTATGCCCTGCCAGCACTACGGGCTCGGTCTG
>JAAXHV010000230.1 GCA_012270695.1 Gammaproteobacteria bacterium
GGGAAGCATGGTTACGGCAGCAGACCAATGCGGCCGGCTGGCTCGGCGCCGGCAGGGCGAGACGGGAAGCGACAACGTCTGCTTTCCTGGTTTTGCTGAGACAACGGCTGTTGCTATTGCTCTCCTCCCTCTCAGCATTCGGACAGACGCTGAAACAACGAGCCGTAGAGTTTAAACAGGCGTATATGCCGGATTACACCTACCTGCAGGCGGCCCAGCCCACAACCTTTGGCCATTATTTAACCGGCTTTCTCTACCCCGTCTTCAGGGATTGCGAACGGATTGAACAGTTGTACCGCCGCGTCAATTCCAGTCCCATGGGCTGCGGCAGTACCACCGGTTCCAGGTTGGCCCCCGACAGGCGGCAAATGGCGGGTTTGCTTGGCTTTGATGCCCTGACCATCCATACCCGCGACGCCATGTGGCAGCCCGATATACCTATCGAAAGCGCGGCCATATTCTGTAGTTGTGCGGTGAACATGAGCCGGTTGGCTGAAGACCTGCAAATTTTTTCCAGCCAAGGGTTTGCCCTGGTGGAACTGGCGGATCAACACGCCCGCGCCAGCAGGATCATGCCGCAGAAGAAAAATCCGTTTGCGCTGACACATATTCGCAGTGTAAGCAATGAACTGATGGGGCTGATGACTTCCGTGAACGCCATGGCCAGGACCCCATCGGGCCAACCCGATAACAGGCTGTGGATATACGGCGCCATACCCGCTGCTGTGTCAAACCTGGTCGATGCCGTTTACCTTATGACCGATGTAGTCGCGAATATGGATTTCAAGCCTGAACGCGCAAGACAGCTACTGGATGACGCTTCAATCATGGCGACCGATTTGGCGGAAACCCTGGTTCTGCGCGGCGAAATAGATTATCGAAGCGCCTATAAACTGGTGGCAAGCCTGTTCCATGAGAAGCGGGAACAGGGCGGAATAAAACACATCGATGCAGCCATTCTCAATGAGCAGGCCGCATCGGTTCTGGGCCGTGAACTACCCGTCAGCGATGATGATATCAGGCAGGCGCTGGACCCTCTCCGTGCCATAGAAGCACACACCGAACCGGGCACTCCGGCAACGGCACCCATGGATGAGATGCTGGACGCCTGTGACAGGAAGTTGCAACTGGTTGAGGAAAACGCAGAACAGGCAAAACAACGCCAATTGCAAGTGGAAAAGCAGTTGCAGGATACGGCGCGGCAACTCGCCGGATAAAGGCAAGATGGTTACGCATATCAGTGATTTCACCATCTACGGATCGTCATGGACTACGCCTGAAACCGCGGAACTGTTCTCGGAAACAGGCTTGGTGCGCGGCTGGCTGGAAGTGATGACCGTTCTGGCCGAAGTCCAGGCAGAACACGGATTAATACCCGTTGAAGCGGCCCGGGGGATCCGTTCAACTTTTGAAAACCTGGTGGTGGATGAAGAGTTTTTGGCTGAGGCAGGAGAGGATTTCAGAAAAACCAACCATTCGCTGGTCGGTCTGATCAAAGCGATGCAAAACAGGTGTGGTGAGCCTGGTGGAGAGTGGCTGTGTTACGGGGCAACGGTGCACGATATAACGGATACCCAGATGTGCAGGACCCTGGTTGCCGTCCTGGACCTGTTTGTAAAACGCATCATACAGGTTGAAAAAGACCTGGTTAAGCTGGCACTGGAACACAAGGATACGGCAATGTGCGGCCGTACCCACGGCCAAATCGGGCTGCCCATCACATTCGGCTATAAGGCTGCGACCTGGCTGGATGAGTTTGAACGCCACCGGCAACGGTTGTGTGAGATGAGAGCCCGGCTGGCGGTCGGCCAGCTTGCCGGCGGGGTTGGCAGCCTTTCATCCCTGGGTCCTCAAGCCGAAGCAATCCAAAAGGCGTTTTGCGAGAAACTGAACCTTTCGCCCCCTCCCATATCCTGGACGACCACCCGGGACCGCTACGCGGAATGGCTGAACAACCTGGCTTTGATCGCAGCGAGCGGGGACCGTATCGGCCAGGAGATTTATAATTTGCAGCGTCCGGAAATCAATGAGGTTGCCGAGGGTTTTATCAGCGGCACCGTCGGTAGCATTACCATGCCGCAAAAAAGAAACCCCGAAATTTCCGAACACCTGGGCACCTTGTCCCGGCTGGTGCGCCACCATGCTGCCTGGATGATGGAAAATCTGGTCCATGATCACGAGCGCGACGGCAGGTCGTGGAAAGGTGAGTGGTTGATATTGCCCGAGTGCAGCCTGGTCGCTGATAAAATGCTGGCTTTGCTGCAATCACTGCTGCCGAACCTGGCAGTCAGGAAAGACAGGATGCAGGAGAACCTGGCGGGCACCAACGGCATGATTTACGCCGAAGCGGTGATGCTGAAACTTTCGGCCAGGATGGGCAAACAGACTGCCCATCGGTATGTTTATGATTGCGCTATGCGAGCCCACGAAACAGGGCGCCACTTGAAAAAAGTCCTGGCTGCTGATGCTGATATCTCGAAGTGGCTGAGCCCCGCTGAACTGGATGAATGCTTTGAACTGGACAACAGCGTCGGTCATTGTTCCGCCATGGTTGAACGGATTGTTGCAGGGATTGATCTACGATGAGGCCCTCATTTGACAGGGTCCTGGAAAAAATCCCGCGTTACAACCTTGCTCAATATCCCACTCCCCTGATACAAGCCGAACGGTTAAGGAATGAAATCGGAGGCCCCGATATCTGGTTTAAACGTGATGACTTGATCAGCTTCGCGATGGGCGGCAATAAGGTGCGTGGCCTGGAAGTCATTTTGCAGGATGCGTTGAATGCCGGCGCCGATACGCTGGTTACCGGGGCCGGCGTACAGTCCAACCATGTCCGGGCAACTGCCGCAGTCGCCGCTTACAAAAAGCTGGACTGCATCGCCATTTACTGGGGTCATGAGCCGGGACCGGTCGATGGAAATTATCGCGTCACGAAAATGCTGGGCGCACAGGTTCGGTTTACCGGAGACCCCGACAGGAGCTCGGTTGACCACTTCATCAATGAAGTGGCAGATGAATTAAAAGAGCGCGGCAAGCTCCCCTACCCGATACCCAGGGGCGGCGCCTGTGCCATGGGCGCGCTGGGACATGTCATCGCAGTGCGGGAACTCCAGTTACAATGCGAGCAATACGGTATCGAACCGGACGCGGTTGTTTTTCCACTCGGTTCCGGCGGCACTTACGCCGGTTGGTTATTGGGGCTGCGGCTTCTCGGGCTTGACTGGCAGGTCGAGTGTTTTACCGTGAGCCGGGCAGCCGATGAAGTCAGCCGGCAGGTCGCTGTACTGGCAACGGAAGCGGCAAGCCTGCTGGATACAGACATAAGTTTCACAAGTGCTGACGCGCCCGTCCATGGCGGGTTTATCGGTGAAGGTTATGGTATTCCAAGCACGGAAGGTACAGCTGCGATTCGGACAACGGGGAGATCTGCAGGGCTGCTATTGGATCCTACATATACGGGCAAGGCCATGGCCGGTTATCTCGACGGATTGGCGCGGGGTATATTCGGACGCTACAAAACCGTGATTTTCATACATACGGGCGGTGAGCCTGCGTTTTTTGCCGGTGCTGGAGAATGGTTGTGACCCTCCCTGTCATTCCGGGCCTGGCCCGGAATCCGGTTGTGTTTCTTGCCGGTAATGGAGAACAGCTATGACCGGCTGGGCCGAACGGCTGTTATGCGCTGATCATGTCGCGGTGATCGGCGCATCCAATACCGAGGGCAAACTGGGTTACCTGTTCATGCAAAACCTGGTCAGCGCTTATCCGGGAAACATTTATCCCATCAACCCCAAACAGGACAGGATACTCGGACTCCAGACGTACCCGTCCATTAAAGATACCCCGTGCCAGGTTGACCTGGCGATTTTGACCACGCCACCCGGCGCGGCGCCGCAGATTATCGCAGAATGTGTTGCGGCAGGGGTGGCAACGGCTGTAATAATCAGTGGCGGTTTTGCAGAAACCGGTGAGAAGGGAAGCGCGCTTGAACGGTCGCTGGCGGAAATCGCCGGCAAGGGACGGTTACGTTTGTTGGGGCCTAATTGTTTTGGCGTAATTAACACGCATCTCGGCTTGAATGCTTCCCTGGGCCTGGGCCTGCCGGAGAAAGGTGGCGTGTCGTTGATTACCCAGAGTGGCGCGTACGGCATGGCCGCGTTTACCCGGTCAAAACTCGGAGAGATCGGGTTTGCCAAGGTCATCGCGCCGGGTAATAAAATTGATATCAACGAAATCGAGCTGCTTTCATTCCTGCGCAATGACCCCGATACCCGGGTCATTGCGATGCTGATAGAATCCATAAGCAACGGCCGCGCATTATTCGATGAGATAAACCGGACCACGCAAACCAAGCCTGTGGTGATTTTAAAGACCGGCAGAACGAGTTCGGGGCAGCGCGCCGCGGCCAGCCATACCGCGGCCCTTGCCGGCGATTATGCAGTAACGGCGGCAGCGCTGCACCAGGCCGGCGCACACTTGGTAACCGATGGCCAGACCCTGCTCGATACCGCGGCGGCATTGGACAAGCAGCCCGTCCACAAGGGAAAACGTGTGGCAATCATCACCAACTCGGGTGGGACAGGAGTCGAGTTGACCGATTTGCTTACTGATCACGGTCTCGAAGTGCCTGCCTTATCAGGCAGGTTACAGGATCAAATACGGGCTTTCTTGCCTGAGCAAGGCAGCGCGGTAAACCCGGTCGACGTCACTACTCAATGGCACCGTTTTACCGAGATGTATGGTTCAACAATCCGGTTATTAATGGAATCCGATGAAGTCGATATTATTTTACCCGTCCTGTTGCAACGTTCGGCATTAATGCCTGAAGTCAGCGAACGTGTCATCCAGGAGTACCAATCGGCAAAAGCAGGCGATAAGGTCAAACCCGTGCATGTCTGCTGGGTTGCCGGGCCGGAAGCGGACAATAATAAAAAGCGATTACAGGATAGCGGGATTCCGGTCCATCCCTGGCCGTTACGCACGGCCAAAACCATCGCCGCCTGTATCGGTTCCGGAAACAGGAAGATCGAGACCAGTCCGAAAAAGCGTTCTCGTCCCGAGCCTGTTGCCGGCAATGGGTGGCTGCCGATGGATGTTGCCCTGACGCTGTTACAGGAAGAGGGGATTAAAACAGCCCCCTGGCGTTATGCAAATAGAGTCGCTGAACTGGGTTCCGTTAGCGCAGACCTGGCTTACCCCCTGGTAATTAAAGCCATACGCCCTGATTTATTACATAAATCCGATGCAGGGGGCGTCAAACTCGGGATTTCTTCGCTGGAAGAGTTGATGTCTGCAGCGGATAAAATGGAATCACTGTTCGGCGGCGGGCCTTATCTGCTGCAACAGCAAATCACAGCCGGCGTGGAGTTATTGCTGGGGGCAACCCGGGATACCAATTTCGGGCCCATTATCACATTTGGCATCGGCGGCACCCTGGTGGAAGTGTTCAGGGACGCGGCGCTGCGTCTCGCGCCCGTCAGCAGGGAGATGGCCCATGACATGCTGGAAGAAATAAAGGGACAGCAACTGTTGGACGGATACAGGGGCAATGTGCCTGTTAACCGTGATGGGCTTGCCCGTTTCATTGCCGGGTTTTCCAGGTGGGTCGATGAGTCGGCCTGGATCGGACAGGTTGATATGAACCCGGTCATAGCCAACGGGGATGATTTTACCGTGGTTGACGTGAGAATTCTTGCCGAATAATGCGCGAATAAAATGGTTGAGCGATTAGTGATAATAGGGGGTGTCGCGGCAGGCGCCAAAGCGGCCGCCAAGGCCAGGAGAATGAAGCCGGATATGGACATTGTCGTGTACCAGGATGAAACGGAAGTCTCTTATTCGGCCTGTGGCCAACCCTATGTGTTAAGCGGTGTCATTGAAAACAGGGATAAAATAGTCATTCGCCGGCCGCATGAATTTGCCAGTGATAATATCCGTGTCCTGACCCGGCATCGGGTCGAAGCCATCGATGTCACGGCCCGCCAGATACGAGTCGCCGACCTGTCCAACAATAATGAGTGTGCAACGGCTTATGACAAGCTCATCCTGGCAACCGGCGCCCGGCCTGTCATTCCGGCCGTTGACGGGATTGAACTGGAAGGCGTATTGACGCTTCGCTCCATATCCGACCTGGACAGGTTCAAATCAACCTTAAGCAGCCTGAAACCGAAAAGAGCCTCGATCATCGGGGCAGGATATATTGGTCTGGAACTGGCTGAGACCTTCCATGCGTTGAATGTAAAAACAACCATCATTGAAAAATTTGATCGAATCCTGCCTAAATTCGACGCGGAAATGGCACAGCAGGTCAGCGCTCACCTGTCGGAAAATGGCGTTGAACTTATCACCGGACAGGGGCTGGCAAGGATTAGCGGTAAAAACGGCAGGGTGGCTGCAGTTACCACAGAATCAGGATTAAATCGGGATGCCGATCTCGTGGTGATTGCCATCGGAGTCAGGCCCAATACGGACCTGGCAAAAGACGGCGGTATTGCCCTCGGCAAAACAGGCGCCATCGCGGTGGACGAGAAAATGCAAACCCGGACACCAGCTATTTATGCCGCCGGCGATTGCTGTGAAACCATCGATCGCGTCACCGGGAAAACCACCTGGTTGCCGTTGGGTGATATTGCCAATTTGCAAGGCAGGGTTGCCGGTGAAAATGCCGCGGGAGGCAATGCCAGTTTCCCCGGCGTCCTGGGTACGGCAATATTCAAAACCTTCGATCTCAATGTTGCCTGTACCGGACTCTCTGAGACCGCCGCCCGACAGGCCAGATACGACGCTGTAGCCGTCAATGTGAATCGATCCGATCGGGCGCGCTATTATCCGGGTGGCAACAACCTGGTGATAAAACTGGTTGCCGACAGACAAGGCGGCAGGTTGCTCGGCGCCCAGGTCATCGGACCGGGCAAGGCCGATAAGATGATAGATATTGCGGCGACTGCTCTCCTGGGCAAGTTGACCTGCGAGGACCTGGAAAACGCGGACCTGGCCTACGCGCCACCGTTCAGCCCGGTGTTATCACCGATGATCACGGCGGCAGGTGCCCTCAACAGTAAAGTCAATAACCCGTGAATATAAGAATCATCAATCTGGTTTTGGCGGCGGTTTTTTTCTGCGTCCCACCAGTCAGCGTCAAGGCTGCAGACAAACCGACCACCGTCCCGGTACTTGTCGCTCCGTTCAATGCCGGCCCGCTGGCCGGTGACACGATTTTAATGAACCGGATGATTCAGGGACGCCATTCCGTTGTTCTTCTGCCGCAAGAGACCCCCGGATATATTTACAACATACGGGAGATGAACAACCCGAAGAACTGGGGCACAACAATATTTAATACCGAGGATACGATTATTCAACTGGCGTTCCGGGGCGGCTCAAATGAGTTGAGGGAGTTTTTGCCGGAAAAAATCGATATCAGGTTTAAACTGCTTTATTGTGAGGCGTGGTGGGGTGGCGGCAAGGTCTTCATAACCTATGATCAAAATCTCACCAGTCTGTCCCAGTTGCAAGGAAAACAGGTCTCAATCGGCCTGAGAAGTCAAAGTGACTGGGGCGTGTATCCGAGGTTGTTCCTGGAATACGGTTACCGCATAACCCCTGACAATACAGACATCCGTCATTTAACGCCGGTTGCCTTGTCGCAACAACTGATCGACGGCGTCACGGATGTGGCTGCGGGCAGCTTCGGCACCGAACCCGGCCGAAATCACTGGCTGATCCAGCAGGTCGTGCGCAAGATCGAGGCTGCCGGTAAAAAAATGTACTACCTGGGAATCGAGAAAGATATTGTGGAAAAGCTGAATAAAAAGTTCGGAACGACGTGGATGCCGATTGTTTTGCCTGTCGGCACCTTGCCGCACCAGGACAAGCCGTTGCCTTCGGCTATAAACCGGGGTTACAAGGCATCCCACCCTGATTTCCCCGAGGACCTTGCCTACCATATAATAATGGCAGTCGCACGTCTGGGAGCGGACATGAAAAAATACCATGCAATATGGAATTTGTGGTCGCCCCAGTTGATGCTGAGCGGATTAACGGAGGAAAACGTTCATCCGGGGGCCAAACGCGCATACCAGGAGTTAGGTTGGTGGGCTGATCGTAACCGGGAATTTCCGGTCACGTATCCGCAATAGCCGCTGCGGACGGTCTGAATCCGGCAGTAAAGGTTTCCCGTCAGCATGTCTGTAGACTGGTATAAAGCTCGCACCGTTATTCATTTCCTGTTTGTAACAACCGGGGTGTTGCTGTCTGGTTCTATCGCCGTTGCATTGTTCGGTTATATACGCAGTTCCCCGGCCCATTATTCCAGCTTCGTGCTCGGCATCGTTATCATGTCAGGGCTGCTCGGCTTGCGAAACCTGTTGGATGAGCACCTGCAAGACAACAGGAGCAGGTACTTCAACATCAGATGTATCGCCGCGCTTGCCGGATTCATCCTGGCTGCAACGGGAGCCGTCTACATCCGTTACAACGTAAACAGGTTAGAGTTAATCCAGCCGTTTTTTGAAAACGTCGACGTGGTTTACGGCCTGATTTTTACCGCCGGAATCTTATTGCTCACCATGCTGCACTGGGGGGTATTGCTTTCCTCGATTATCGCTATGGCAATCCTGTATTTTTTTTACGGCCACCATATCGATAATGTCCTGTTTACCCACCCGCACTATCAAACCGGCTTCGTGATGAACTATATCGGGCTGGGAACGACACAGGGCTTTTTCCTGTTAACGCAACTGGCCGCTGACAGTATCTATTTTCTACTCATCTATGCCAGTGTGTTAATCAGCATAGGCGCATTGCAGATGGCGTTGGAACTGGGCAAGGTATCGGGCAAGAAGGTGGCAGGGGGCGCTGCCTATCCGGCAATTCTGGGCAGCGGGGTCGTCGCCTCGGTGATGGGGCAGGCAGTATCCAACGTAGTGCTTACCGGCAGATTTACCATACCCATGATGAAAAAACACGGCTATTCCGCACCAATGGCAGGCGCGATCGAAGCGGTGGCCTCTACGGCAGGCCAGATCATGCCGCCGATCCTGGGGCTGGCCGGTTTTTTGATTGCAGCACTGCTCAACATTCCCTATATAAAAGTTGCCGGCGCCGCATTGTTACCGGCGCTGTTGTTCTTAATCGGAATAATCATCAGCGTGACGCTGTATGCACGGCGGCAACGAATTCCGAAGCTGACGGAAGATTTTGACGCCGGACGCGTTCTCAAGATCGCGCCTACTTTTATCGGTTCCTTTGCTGTTGTCCTGATCATGTTGCTGCTGCACTATTCTCCATCAATCGCGGGGATGTGCGGCATTGCCAGCGCGTTGGTTCTTGCCTTGTTCCAGGGAAAATACAGGCCGACAGCAGGAAAGATTTCCGGCGCGCTGGAAGAGGGGCTCGTACTCGTTACTTTATTGTCGTTATTAATCATCGCAATCGGCCCTCTCGGTCAGACGATGATCACAACGAATTTATCCGGTCGACTTGGGTCAGTGCTGGTTGATATCCTGCCGGACGCCCCTTTACTGCTTTTAGTTGGAGCCATGTTCATCACACTCATATTAGGCATGGGTCTGCCTACGCCCGTCGCTTACGTCGTGACGGCCCTGGCCGTGGTGCCGTTTTTACAGCAACTGGGTTTCCCTGCGTTTCAATCCCACTTCTTCGTGTTTTATTTCGCCGT
>JAAXHV010000231.1 GCA_012270695.1 Gammaproteobacteria bacterium
GAAGTGAGCGCACCGACCGCGGTGCGCGTGGAAACCCGACGTGCAGTGATATTTTCCGGCCTCAAGAATTGCTCAGCCAGAGAAGCATACGGGATTTGCAGGACAATCTGGCGAAACGGCCGGTCAAAATGTAACGTGTAGGGCCGGGTACTGTCATACAGCGCGAAATCTCCCGGATGTAATTCTGCGATACGGCCATCCTGGTTGACAATTCCAGTGTCTTCCAGTTGCAGACTTAACAGAAACTCTCTTTCAGTCGATTTGGCGATCTGTTTTTTTGAACGAGTGACGTGTTGCCGGGTGGCATCGACTTCCGAGACTCGTATTTTGTCGAGTTCACAACCGCGAATCTCTCCCCTGAAGTCCGTTTTCTGATCAGTGGAGCAATCCAGTTGCACGAATTCATCACAGATCATGTCTATCCAATATTCAAGCCGCTCTTTCTCAGTAACATCCTCTGTCGAACTGGTATGCCCTTTGGGAATAAGGAAGTCAGACATGGTTGGTGACCTGTACAAGTGGTATTACTGCTATTCGGCTACTCCGAGGCCCCTATAAGTGGATGGAAATACGGCAAGAAACTGACTCCCCTACTTGACGATTGTCAACCCGGTTATTGCGCTGGTGTCCATGTCATTGTCTGCGTCTTCAATGTCATCCTCCCTGCCGGGCGGTGCATTGAGATACTCCACCGGCGCCACGGGAGAAGTATTCAATAACAGCCGGGTGACATCAGGACGGGAATAGTGGCCAGCGGGGTCGGCAAAGGATTTCGCTATCGAGATCGCGCCCAGATCAATATCCGCGTAGAGCAGACCTTCAGCGTCTTCAGCCAGGTAGTCACATAAGGGCGCCCCGTCCGGGCCGAAGATCATCGCATGGCCTCCGCCTGGTGGCAGTAAATCCCGTTTCACAGGGGTATCGGCCATTAACTCAACCATGTCGTCTGAGATGACCCCGCACGGCGCGAGAAAATAACACTGGCCTTCGGCGGCATACACCGATGAGACCGCCATATTCAGTTCCGGCCCGAGGCTGTAGGCTTTGTCCCGGTACAGGCTGAACGTGGGCCAGGCGCCGATATGGATCTGTTCATTCTGGGCATACATCGCGTACTTGCTCAAAGGCTGCAAATGCTCCCAGCAACACAGGCCACCTATCCGCCCGAGTTCCGTCTCATAAACATTCAGGTTATTGCCATGGCCATCGCCGTAAACTGTGCGTTCCACGTGGGTCGGCTTCAGTTTGCGCCTGACGTCCAGCAGGGCACCGTCGGAATCGATAAAAAACTGCGAAATATAAAGTGAACCGCTATCCCGTTCACTTGCACCCATGACGACAAAGATGTGGTTTTCCCTGGCAACGTCGCACAATTTTTGCAACTGCGGGCTGTCTTTACGCAGGCTGTTTTCATGGTACTGCTGCACAAAACGCAGACCGCC
>JAAXHV010000232.1:0-673 GCA_012270695.1 Gammaproteobacteria bacterium
AAGTCCGTTTTCTGATCAGTGGAGCAGTCCAGTTGCACGAATTCATCACAGATCATGTCTATCCAATATTCAAGCCGCTCTTTCTCAGTAACATCCTTTGTCGAACTGGTATGCCCTTTGGGAATAAGGAAGTCAGACATGTTTGGTGACCTGGACAAGTGGTATTACTGCTATTCGGCTACTCCGAGGCCCCTATAAGTGGATGGAAATACGGCAAGAAACTGGCTCCCTACTTGACGATTGTCAAACCGGTTATTGCGCTGGTGTCCATGTCATTGTCTGCGTCTTCAATGTCATCCTCTTTGCCAGGCGGTGCATCGAGATACTCCACCGGCGCCACGGGAGAAGTATTCAATAACAGCCGGGTGACATCAGGACGGGAGTAGTGGCCAGCGGGATCGGCAAAGGATTTCGCGATCGCTATCGCACCCGGATCAATATCCGCGTAGAGCAGGCCTTCAGCGTCTTCAGCCAGGTAGTCACATAAGGGCGCCCCGTCAGGACCGAAGATCATGGCGTGCCCTCCACCGGGTGGCAGTAAATCCCGTTTCACAGAGGTATCGGCCATTAACTCAACCATGTCGTCTGAAATGACCCCGCACGGCGCGAGAAAATAACACTGGCCTTCGGCTGCATACACCGATGAAACCGCCATATTCAGTTCCGGCCCGAG
>JAAXHV010000232.1:816-1219 GCA_012270695.1 Gammaproteobacteria bacterium
TGGCCATCGCCGTAAACTGTGCGTTCAACGTGGGTCGGCTTCAGTTTGCGCCTGACGTCCAGCAGGGCACCGTCGGAATCGATAAAAAACTGCGAAATATAAAGTGAACCGCCATCCCGTTCACTTGCACCCATGACGACAAAGATGTGGTTTTCCCTGGCAACGTCGCACAATTTTTGCAACTGCGGGCTGTCTTTACGCAGGCTGTTCTCATGGTACTGCTGCACAAAACGCAGACCGCCAATCGGGCTCTCCAGCCAGATCCACCAGGGATAACCGGGTATCCAGGTTTCCGGGAACCCGATCAGCCGGGCGCCATTCCCCGCCGCTTCCTCTATTAAGGCAATCCCCTTCTCAAGGGTTGCATCCAGATCAAGAAATACCGGCGCCGCCTGAACCACGG
>JAAXHV010000233.1 GCA_012270695.1 Gammaproteobacteria bacterium
ATGAGGGGGATAATGGTCATTTTCAGGGCATCCAGGAACAACTCTCCCAACCATTCTATGGCGGTCATCGAGTGACCGAAAAACCAACCGCAGAATATGCCGGCTACGGCGGCGGTGAGCAGTGCCCATAACAACCAATTGTTTTTGTGCATGATTTAAGGAACCTTAATGTTCGGTTATGGAGAACAAGCTGTGTGGAAAGGAAACAGTCAGGAACTATTCCAGGCCGTCGCTACCTGTCGCATTATAACCGCAATCGACGTAGGTAATCTCTCCGGTAACGGCGGAAGCGTAGTCCGAACACAGGAACGCGGCCACGTCGCCGACTTCTTCGATGGTAACGTTCCTGCGCAGTGGAGAGACTTTCTCGACGTGGTTGAGGAACCCCCTGAGCCCCTTGATGCCTGATGCCGCCAGGGTGCGGATAGGACCTGCCGAGATGGCATTGACGCGGATACCCTCCGGCCCAAGGTCGGCTGCCATGTAGCGCATGTTTGCCTCGAGACTTGCCTTGGCGACACCCATCACATTGTAATTTGGCATGGCCCTGACAGCGCCGATATAGGTAAGAGTCAGCATGGCCGCGTCCCGGCCCTGCATCAGCGGGCGAGCCGCTTTACCTAGCGCGGCGAAACTGTAGGCGCTGATCTCATGGGCTCTGAGATAACCTTCCCGGGTGATACTGCCCAGGTAATCCCCTTCGAGCAGTTCCCGGTCTGCAAAAGCGACGGAATGAACAAGGATATCCAGGTGCGGCCAGTGTTCACTGAGGCGGTCAAACACGTTGCTTATTGCGGCATCCTCGGCCACGTCGCAGGGCAGGGCGATTTCCGAACCCGCTTCTCCGGCAAATTTTTCAACCCGCCCCCGCAGTTTTTCATTCTGGTAGGTAAACGCAAGCTCGGCTCCTTCCCTGCGCATCGATTTGGCAATCCCCCAGGCAATCGAACGATTGCTGGCCACCCCGACAATCAGGGCGCGTTTGCCCGTCAACAGACCCATGATTTCTCCTGATTGCTTACAGGTTCGAACAT